>JAFTEV010000081.1 GCA_017453465.1 Bacteroidaceae bacterium
AGAACGCACTGCTTCCAACGACCATACATCCCTCATTGATGGTAACTTTTGTCAGTTTAATGCAATCCTCAAATACATCGGAGCCCATCGTCTGCAAGTTGGCACTCAGTTCAGCATAGGACAGCGAGCTGCAGTAGTCAAAGGCTCTTTGACCCAATGTCTTTATGGTGTTGCTCCAATTGATGTCTGTCAATTTATTGCAGTTATAGAAAGCGTATGTGCCGATTTCTTCAACTTTCGTGCCAATATGTACGGTCTTCAAATCGGTACAGTTACGGAAAGCATAGCCGCCAATTTCTTTTATACCGTTACCAATGGTTGCATTGGCTAAGGCTTTACAGCCGTCAAAGGCATAGTTTCTCAACATGGTCACACTGTTGGGGATGCTGATGCTTTGCAGGCTGACACAGCCAGAGAACGCACTGTTTCCGATGACTGTACATCCTTCATTGATGGTAACTTGGGTTAGTTTGATACAGTTCGCAAAGACATCAGAGCCCATCGTCTGCAAGTTGGCACTCAGTTCGGCACTGGGGAGTGAACTGCAGCCAGCAAAGGCTCTTTGGCCTAGTTCTGTTATGCTATTGCTCCAGTTTATATTATTCAGATTGTTACAATTATAGAAAGCGTATGTGCCGATTACTGTTACGTCAGCACTCAGCTGCACGGTCGTCAGATCTGTACAGCCCCGGAAGGCATAGTTGCCAATGGTCTTTATGCCGTCACTGATGCTTACGCGGTTCAGTTGACTACAGCCGTCGAAGGCATAGTTGCCAATGGCTGTAACCGTATAAGTTTTGCCGTCATAGTTTACTGTTGGGGGAATCGTGACATGGTATGTATAGGGATTGTCGCCTTTATCTACATATACAGTCGTATTTGATCCGTTGGTCTTTGTGTAGTAAATGCCGTCCACTTCGAAGTGGTAGGCCGAAGCTGTGGATGATATGCTCAGCAGGACTGCCAGCAGTGCATTCATCTTCTTAAATGTAATATCCTTCATAATAAACGATTTAATTTGATTTGCAAATAGAATATGGTTTGATAGTCCAAGTGGTCGGGAAATAGGCAGAAAAAGAAAACGTGGACTAATTACTTCGCCTACGTTCTTCGAGGCATCGCCAAACGCCATTGCTATCATATACGAGTAAAAGCCCACGCCATTAGCGTGAGCGTTCAGACTTTTTACTCTTGACAGCTTTCAATTTGGCGAATTACGAAGAACAAGAATACAAAGCTAACGCTTCAATTTCTATATGCCTTTAATCTGTTTTTACTTCATAAGCAGGAAAGTTTTAAAATTCGTGGCAAAGATACAAATTTTTTTCGTTTAATGAACAAGGTAAAAGGGATATTTATGAGTTACGAGAAGAGAAATGCTTGTTTTGCTGAAAGACATTTCCTTCAGAAGGGGCTGTTTGCAGGAATGTTTTCTTTAATGGCATTGCCGCATGGGACTGACTGTGAACAGAACTCAACGGCAGTTCGGGGGGAAATGGCTCGCTGTTTGAAGCATTATTGCTCTGTTCGGCAATGAAAGTTGACGCAACGGCGTTGTTTTTGAAAACAACGAGCGATGTTTTTAGACGCAACGGCGTTGTTTTCAAAAACAACGCCGTTGCGTCAACTTTGCTTGGGAGAGGGAATAAGTTTTGTGTGGAAAGCGGGGAAGTTTGTGGTAGTTTAGGGGAAGAACGGGAAAGGGATGGGAGGGAGACGGGAGTGTGTGGCTACTGGTTGGGCATCTTGCCGTCCATGGCGGAGACAATCATGCGGAGCAGTTCGTCGGTGGGACGGGAGAGCTTCATGTTGCCCACCTGGGTCTGGGGCTGACGCTTGCCGGCCTGGATGTCGGCGAGACGTTGCTGCAGGATGGCTTTCATCTCGGCCTTCTGGGGCGACTGGTTGGCGGGGTCGGAGAAGGGCTTGGTCCAGCGGGCCAGCTGCATGTCGTCGGCATCGAGCTTGGGGTTGGCCAGGTATTCCTTGATGTACTTGATGTAGGCGGCATAGTCCTTCTGCTTCTCGCTGAGGGTAATGAGGGTAATGAGACGGTAGTGGTCGGCTTCGGGTATGCCCATTTCGCCGAGCAGGGCTACGAACTGGTCGAACTTCTGCTGGTCGATGGAGGCGGTGCCGTCGTGCTCGGTGATGATTTGGCGATGGTAGGTTTCGAGCACGTTCTTGATTTTCATGTTGACGGGCATTTCGCCGATGGCAGTCTTGAGGGCTGCGGGGTTCTTGACCGTATAGACGAAGGAGGTGGCGAAGGGGTTGTTGATGCTTCGCATGAAAATCATGCGGAGGGTGCTGTCGTTGGCAAAGGTGGCTTCCTTGCCCTGAAGGATGGCCTCGGCCACGAGGTTGGCCTCGTCGTTCTTGTAGCTGGCGTTGAGGGTGTTCAGGTACTGCATGAGGAACTGCGGGTCGCGGTCGCCGTTCTGCCAGCGGGCTTGCAGTTCGGCTGAGGAGTTGTCGCGGCTCTTTTCCTCTACCTTCTTGATAAATTCCTCTGCGCCGCTGCCGCCAAGGAATCGTCCGATTTCCTGTGCGTCGGCATTGAAGATGATGAAGGTGGGGTAAGCAGAAATCTGGAGCTTCTTGGCGAGGGGTGCGCCGTATTCGCTCTCCATGTCAATCTTGATGGAGACGAACTTGGGGTTCATGTAGCTGCCCACTTCGGCCATGGGGAAGATGTCGCGTGCCATCTTCTTGCAGGGGCCGCACCACTGGGTGAAGCAGTCGAGGAAGATGAGTTTTTTCTGTGCCTTGGCTTTGGCGGAAGCCTGTTCCAGTGTGGTGCCTTCTGGCTCGAAGGCGATGCCCTGTGCCATCATGGTGACGGCGGTGAGGAGGGCGAGGAGGGTTGTTGTCAGTTTCTTCATTGTTGATGTGGTTTTTGCTGTTATTGGGTTATGAGTTTATTGCATGGAGAACTTCCAGGCCATGTCTTTGACCTTGCCCGGAATGGGGTAATCGTAGCTGGCGGTAGTGTTGAGGATGCCGCTGGCGGGGTTGATGAGGTACTGGTAGAGGTGTCCCTGCCGGGTGCGCTCGTTCCAGGTGGCGATGTGCACGAGGTTGTCGGCACGCGGCACAAGGCCGTAGGAGTAGATGGTGCCGTGGTAGTATTTCATGATGCGCACGCAGGTGACTTGCTCGTCGGCTGTGGGTGTTTCCCAGGCAGGGGTGGCGGGCTGGTTGCTGTCGTAGGCAAAGGTATAGACCTTGTTGCCGGCTCCGTAGTAGATGAAGCTGCCCACGTGACTGGCCGACATGGTGGTGGCCTGGGCGATGTCGGGGCAGAGGCCGTCCATGGGGTAAAGGCCGATGCCGATGTTGGTGTCGGTGGGGTATGAGCTGGAGAAGTTGGCGACGGCCAAGTAGCGTTGCTGGCCTTTCGCCATGATGAGGTAGTCGTGTGGACGCAGACCTGCGCCCTGGCTTGTGCCCCTACCCCAGTCTGCCATCAGCAGCTGCATCCCTGTGTTGTTAATGTCGAAGGCGGCCTCTGTGCTCTGGGGTGCAAACTCTTCGAGCTGCACGCCGTTGTAGGGGGCATAGCGGAACCGCTGGTAGGTCTGGTCATAGACCACAATGCCGTAGTTGAGGGTGTTGGGCACTTCGGCGTTCCAGGGGGCCAGTTGCCCAATGCCGTCGGCAATCTTGGGCACGCCGAAACGGGTGTTGCGTCCCTCGGTGGCACTGTAGGTGTAGGTGTTGGTGAAGATTTGGTTGTCGTTGATGAGCACTTCGGAGCTTTGGCCCGACATCACGCCCGAACCGTGCTGGCCGTACCACGTGGGAGCCATCGTGGGCGGTGCTTCGTGGAAGAACTCTTTGAACTCCAGTGCCTTCTCAATGCCGTTCTCGCTGACTCCCACCAGCGTGTAGTCGGTGCAGAGACCCACGTAGTTGTTGCCCGAAGCCAGGGAGACGGCGATGTCGAGGCAGCGGACGGGGTGTCCCTTCAGGGGTTCGCCGTTGGTGGTTTCGTAGAGGTTGGTGTAGTAGCGGTTGTAGTTGGCGTTCAGCTTGGTCCAGGGGTTGAAGACCAGTGCCATGTCGGAGTAGCCGGGGAGGTCGGCTCGCTCGTAGAACACCATCCAGCCGCCATTGAAGACTTCGCTGACGGAGACGGGGAGGCGGAAGAACTGCTTCACACCGTCGTTGCGATTGGTGACGACCAGCTGCACGAGGTAGTTGCCTCCTGTGCGGGTGATGACACTGTTGAGGATACGCTCGTGACCGATGGTGTCGATGACCTGGCTGGAGCCAGTGCCGGTGGTGGCACTGAAGATGGTCCAGAGGTAGTCGAGCGGTGCCTGGGCTGCATCAGTCACTTCCTGGCCCTCAAAATAGACTTTGGGGCTGAGCACAAGGGTGTCGAAGCGCATGATGGCGTACTCCGACTGCATCCCCACGTCGGTGGTGTCGATGGCTACGGCTTCCAGTTCGTGGTAGTCGTAGTTTCCCTTGTCCTTGTAGCAGGAGGAAAGCCAGCCGGCACTGAGGGGGAGCAAGGCGCAGGCTGTGAGTTTCAGTAGGGAATGACGTATGTTTGCTTGTTTCATAATGGTAGTGGGCCGTTGACGGGCTTTTAGGTGGACGTTGGTAAAATGCCTTCCCTTCTTCATCAGAAGGTCACGAGGTTGCCCTGCTCGTCGGTGAGCGGAGTGTCGTGGGTGTCGTTGTATTCCTTGAGTGCACGCTGCATCACCTGCTGCAGGTGGATGGCGTAGGAGTTGGAGACTACGTTGGTGGCCTCGTCGTATGAGGTCTGCGTGTTGTAGTTGACTTCAAAGTCGATGAGACCGAGGTGCTCTATCATAAACTGGTACTTCACGCGGCTGTAGGTGCCGAAGAAGATGGAGAGCGGACGGCGGGGGAAGTTGGCCGTGTCCCAGTTGGCGGGCTTGGCAAGGTAGTTCTTCAGGATGACCTTGAAGGTCTGGTGATTCTCCGAGCCTACGGCAAACTGGTCGTTGGGCACCATGCGGAAGTTGATGACACCGTCGTGCTGGGTGAAGAGCGTTGGGTCGGTGAGTTTCTGGGTGTTGAAATAGACCTTGTATTCACCGCTGATGGCTCCGGCTGGAATCACGTAGTCCTCGGTGCGCACGGTGTTGGCCATCAAGAGGGAGTCGCCGCCGTAGGGTTCCAGGCGAAAGGTGCGGTCGTGGTCGGCGGGCATTCCGCTCAACTGGGCATAGAAGGTGATGCCGCCCTCTTCGTAGGCGTAGGAATAGTTGTAGGTTGCCGACTCGAAGACAACGCCTGCTGCATTGCCCACCCAGATGTTCAGGGCCGTGTAGGATGTGTCGTAAGTGGGGACTTCCTCCTTGGAGCAAGCGGCCAACATGAGGGATGCGAGCAGCAGACTCCCTACTCTACTGTATTTTTTCATGTTCATTGTCAAGGGGTTCGTGGTTTATGGGTTGGTGGTTGGTTGCTACTTGTTAGGTTCGCGCTGGGCTGACTCGGTCTCGGTGATTGGCAGCGGGAAGGTATAGACCTTCTCGTTGACGGCCTCCACGTCGGAGTAGAGGATGGCGGGGCGGTTCAGTCGCTTGTAGAAGAAGAAGAGCTGACCTTCGCCCAGGAACTCGCGGCGATATTCGTGGAGCAATGCCAGCTCGAAGTCGGTGGGGAAATCGGTAATGGCAGGCAGGTTGCGCGCCACGCGCAGACGGTTGAGGGTGGCCTCGGCAGCATCGTTGTTGCCCTGCCGATACTCCACCTCGCTCTTGATGAGGTACATTTCTGAGACGCGGATGAGGGGCATCTTATATTTATAATAAGTGTTGCTGCCGCTGGGTTCGTCGTACTTCATCAGGTAGCGGTTGCTGGCGTGCGTGGCAGAGCCTGACTTGAAGAGGAAGGTGTAGCGGTAGTCCTGCGTGGCATTCTCGAAGTAGCCCAGCAAGCGGTCGCGTGTGACGGCAAAGCTGTACTGCGAGTCGTCGGAAAAGAACTGGTCGGCCACGTCAGCCTTCAGCGTGAGGTTGTTGAGGGCAAAGAGCTGCTCGGTCACCATCGAGCGGTCGTAGCCGGCTTGCAGGTTGCCCACCGTGGCCCAGGGGAACTGCTCCGAGCTGATGACCACGTTGGCGGCGGCCAGTGCCTTGTCGTACTCGCCCATCCACATATACACACGGGCCTGCAGTGCCTTCACTGCATAGTAGTTGAGGTGCAGCTGGCGGTTGTAGAGATAGCCGTTGTCGGTGTTCTCCTGAATTTCGCGGCCCGTGACGATGGGGTCGGACTCCTTCAGCAGGGCTTCGGCTGTGAGCAGGTCTTGGACTACGGCTTCAGCCACCTCGTGCACCGTGAGCTGCGGGAACACTCTGTAGCTGAGTGCCGTGCAGTAAGGGATGGAGGGCTGATTGGGATTCACCGCATAGCTCACACCAAAGCAGCGCAGGAGGTCGAAGTGCAGGAAGGCACGCAGAGCGTATGCCTCGCCCTTGATGATGTCGTGGTTGTCGGGCGAAAAGAGGTTCTGGTTGTCGTCGATGTGGGCTATCAGGTTGTTCACATTGGCAATGCCGCTGTAGCTGTTTGACCAGATGTTGCGCAGGGTGCTCGTCGGGAACGAGGCTTCATACTTGTAGGCCGCAGCGTCGTCATATTGCGCGGCGTAGTAGAAGTCCCATTCCTGGCCCAGCACACCGATGAAGCCGTAGGTCATCTCCTTAGCGTAGGTCTTGGAAGACACCATCGAGGAATACACGCCAGCGAGGGCTTCCTTGTATCCGTTCTCAGTCTCGAACAGCTCGGTGTCTTCCACCTGTGAACGCGGCTGCACGTCGAGCCACTTGTTGCAGGAGGCCAGCAGCAGAGCGGTTGAAATGAAAAGAGTATATCGTAGTTGTTTCATCTGATTTTCCATGTTTTGGGGTTAGAAGGTTGCAGTGAGCGAGAACGAGAAGGAGCGGGCGTAGGGGTAGCTGATGCCTCGTTCTGCCTTCACGGTGGAGAGGTGGAACACGTCGTTCATGTAGAATGTGAGGCGCAGCCGCTCCAAGCGAATGCGTTGCAGCCATGAGCAGTACTTGAAGTCGTAGTAGGCCGACACAGACGTGAGGTCGAGCATGTTGTTGCGCTGCACAAATCGCGTGGAGGCGTAGGTAGTCGTCGGCGTGCTGCTGATGTGCTTGTAGAGCGCGATGTCGCCTGGTGTGTTCCAGGTGTCGCTAAACACGCGGCGGTCCACGTTGTTGGCTATGTTGACGTTCTCCACACGGTCCACCAGCGTCTGGTTGTAGTAGTCGCCGCCCAGCTGATAGCTGAACAGCAGGCTCAGGCCAATGCCCTTGTACTCGCCGTTAAAGCCAAACGTGCCGTGCACCTTGGGATTGCTGTCGCCCGCAATGATGTAGTCATTCGTCGTGTAGTCGTAGGTCGTGGTGCCGTCCTTCTTCATGAACATTTCGCGACCCGTGGCGGGGTCGATGCCGAGCGACTGCACAGCCCAGATAGCAGTCATCGACTGCCCTTCTTCATATCGGATAATGGGCGACGTGGTATTTTCCGAATCCTGCTCGCGATTGAACGAGCTGAGCGCGTCGCTGATTTCCGTCACCTTGTTCACATTGTGGGCAATGCTTCCGGTGAGGCTCATGTACGACTGGCCGCTCTGGTAGAATCGCCAGTTGGCTGTGGCCTCAACGCCCCGGTTCTGCACGTTGCCCAGGTTCTCCATGTAGTTGGTGAAGCCTGTGGATGCAGGGATGGACATGGCGATGAGCGCATCGCGTGTGCGGCTGTTGTAGTATTCAAAGCGCAGGTTCAGCTTCTTCATGATGCCGAGGTCAAGTCCCACGGTGAAGTCGCCCGTCTGCTGCCACTTCAGGTTGGGGTTGGGCATACCCATGAGGTATGCGCCGCTGATGTTGTCATAGATGATGCTGTCGTAGAACTTGTAGGTTGCCTTCGACTGGTAGGGAGAGAAGTTCTGGTTGCCCGTCAGTCCGTAGGTGACGCGGAACTTGCAGAGGGACAGCCACTCTGCATCCTCCATGAAGTGCTCCTTGTGCAGGTTCCAGCCCGCACCCACACTCCAGAAGGTGCCCCAGCGGTTATCGCTGCCGAAGACACTGGAGCCGTTGAAGCGCAGACTCAAGTCGAGCAGGTAACGCTCGTCAAACGAGTAGTTGGCAGCGGCTGTCAAGCCCAGTGTGCGTGTGCGGCTCTCCGTGCCCGAAGGGGTTCCGCCCTCGGCGTATTGCTTGGCGAAGGTGATGTAATCCACATGGTTGTTGAGGAATCCCCACGCCGTCATGCCCTCGCTGATGCTGCTGGCCGACTGCAAGGAGTAAGCGGCATTGGCCAGGAGCATGTGTGGCCCCCACGTGTGAGAGAAGTTGCCCGTGACATCCACCGAGAGGCTGTTGGTCTCGCCATTCGTGATGGCGTAACTGCCACGCTGGAAGTAGCGGTCGCCCGTCCAATCATTGAAGCGCGTGTGGTCGCCTGGGTAGAAGTCCTCACGCTTGTTGTTCTGGTGTGTGTAGCCAATGCGGGCCGTGAAGCGCAGGTCTTCGATGGGGCGGTACTCCAAGTAGAAGTTCTCCACCACCTCGGTGTATTTCGAGAAGTTCTTCGTGCCGATGTCGGCGTTGTAGTAGGGATTGTAGTACGTGGTTGTGCTGCCATTGGCTCCAGGCGAAGTGTAGGTGCCCAGCACCTTCACGACGTTGCCGTTCTCGTCCCACGGCGAGTAGTACGGGTTCACACCCACGTAGTCGCTGAACGTGCCGTAGGGACTGTCGTCGGCCTTGTTGCCGGTGACGGAGAGCGAATTGCGAAACATCCACTGCTTGTAGCGGTAAGAGAGGTTGATGTTGCCAGACAGCGTGCGGCGTCCAGACTGCTTCATCACACCCGTCACATTGTTATACATCAGACTGGCTGAATAGCGCATTTCCTGTGTGCCGCCCTCCAGGTAGGCCGTGTGTTTGTGCCCCACGCTGGTGCGCAGCGGCTGGCTCAGCCAATAGGTGTCAACGCCCCGCGCAATGTTGGCGGCTATCTGGTTGTACTGTTCGTCGAGCAGGGCTTGGTAGTAAGGAGCCGTCGAGGAGTAACGCCCGGAGTTCTGCTCCACCTGTAGCTTCTCGCTGGCATCGCATATATTATAAGATGTGAGGTCGGGGGCCTCCACCGTCAGGTCGCCTGTGTAGGTGATGCGGAGCCTGCCCGCTTCGGGCAATATCGTCTCTACCACAATCACGCCATTGCTGGCCTTCGCACCGTAGATGGCTTTGGCCGCGCCGTCCTTGAGGATGGTGACCGACTTGATGCGGTTGATGTCGAGGTCGAAAATCTGCTGCTGCGAAGCCTCGAAGCCGTCGAGGATGAAGAGCGGCGCATTGGGGTTGCCGCTGTATTCGCCTTGCAGTCCGCCAAAACTGGCCTTGCCACGGATGGTAATGTCAGCCATGTAGTTCGGGTTTGAACCCATCACGCTGTTCATATCCACCACAAACGAGGGGTCGAGGGCTTGCACGGCCTTCAGCACATTGTTGTTCGACACCATCTTCAGTTCCTCCTGCGAGTAGCTGGTGGCCGAGCCGGTGAAGGTAGAGGACTTGTAGTCGAACAGACCTGTGACGACAACCTCCTTCAGCTGGCCGTCTTCTTGCAGCACGATGGCCTGCCCCACCTGGTTCTTTTTGCCGTCGTAGCTCTTCGTCTGGGTCTTCATGCCCACAAAGGAGAAGTCCACCGTGGCACGCTTTCCACGCGGAATCGACAAGGTGAACTTTCCCTCCAGGTCGGTAACGACACCTGCCTGAGTTTCGCGCACATACACATTGGCTCCCGGCAGGGGCTGACCCTCAGCGTCCTTGACGACTCCCTGAATCAGAATCACATCCACAGGCTGACGGTTCTGAGGCACCTGCGGGGTGACACCCTGCATGGGCACCGACTGCGGTTGGGTCTTCGTCTTGGGGTCCTGGGCCTGCGCCGTGGCAGCACCGAGGAGGAACAGGAGGCATAGCAGCAGCGCATCGGGGCGAGCCTTCCTTGCCCACTCAAACAGACTGAGAGGCAGGTGGCAGTAGCCCGAAGGGTTCTTCTCCAGGTAGTCCTGGTGCGACTCGTCGGCAATGTAGAAGTTCCTGAGCGGCAGCACTTCCGTCACGATGGGCAGTTCATGCTTCCGTTGCTCCTCGTCCACTGCGACCCGAATCAGAGGCAGGTCTTCCTCGTCCGTATAATAAATGCCCGTGCGGTAGCGCGTGCCCGTGTCCTCGCCCTGACGGTTCAGGCTGGTGGGGTCGATAGCCCTGAAAAACATGCGGAGCAGGAAAGTCAGGTCGCACATCGAGGGGTCGTACTCCACGTGCACCGTTTCGGCATGGCCCGTCTGGTCCGTATATACTTCCGCGTAGGTGGGGTTCACGGTCTGTCCGTTGGCAAAGCCAACCTCCGTGCGCAGCACCCCAGCTACCTGCTTGAAGAAGTGCTCTGTGCCCCAGAAGCATCCCCCGGCAAAATAAATTTCTTTTATCATGCTTTTTGCAAAATTTTGTGGCAAAAGTACAACTTTTTCATAAACCCTGCAACATTGAGCCACAGAAAAAGCAAAAAAGCATTAAATCTGTACTCCCACGCAGGAAATCTTTCTACGACAAAGGGTTGAAATCTCAATCGCATTCTGCACCAAAACCTCCGCCACTGCGAACTGAACGCTCCCGCATAGGCAACAAAACTATAAATCATTGTTTGATTCTTAAGAATCACACAATGATTCTTAAGAATCAAACAATGATTTACAAGAATCAAACAATGATTCTTAGAATAAATGCCTATGCGGTAAAGTTAATTTCCCCAAAATAAGACTTTAGTTTCAGCTTTTTGTCGTATATTTGCAGCACTATAGGTTTGGCGGCACAGAATCGCCGTCCCCTATATATATAATAATGTGTAAAACGACATAGTAGTAACAAAACATCAATAGAGAAATGGACGACAAGTCACCCTACCTCCATCCGGAGTATGAAACCCTTTCGCGCCAGGACCTGGAAAAACTCCAGCTCCAGCGGCTGCAAGCTACCGTGGCGCACTGCATGAAATCCACTTTCTACAAGCAACGCTTTGATGCCATCGGACTGAAGCCTGAGGACATCCAGAGCCTTGAAGACCTGCGCAAGATTCCCTTCACCACGAAGCAGGACCTGCGCGACACCTACCCCTTCGGCATTGCCAGCGTGCCCCTGCGCCAGTGTGTGCGTCTGCACTCCTCGTCGGGCACGACGGGCAACCCCACCGTCATTCTGCACACACAGAAGGACCTCGACGAGTGGGCCAATGCCGTGGCCCGCTGTCTGTGGATGGTGGGCCTCCGCCCCGACGATGTGTTCCAGAACTCCAGCGGCTACGGCATGTTCACAGGCGGTCTGGGCTTCCAGTACGGTGCAGAGCGGCTGGGTATGCTCACCGTGCCCGCCGCAGCCGGAAACTCGCTCCGCCAGATTAAGTTCATGACCGACTTCGGCACCACCGCAGTCCACGCCGTTCCGAGCTATGTGACCCGCCTCTACGAAGTCATGCAGGAACAGGGCGTTGACCCGCGCCGCGACACCAAACTGCGCGTGCTGGCCATCGGAGCCGAACCCCACAGCGAGGAGCAACGGCAGCGCATCCAGCAGATGCTGGGCGTGAAGGCATACAACTCGTTTGGCATGAGCGAAATGTGCGGTCCCGGTGTCGGCTTCGAGTGTCCGGAGCAGAACGGCCTCCACTTCTGGGAAGACTACTACATCGTGGAAATCGTGGACCCAGAGACGCTGGAGCCAGTGCCCGACGGCGAAATCGGCGAGCTGGTACTGACCACGCTCAACCGCGAAGCCATGCCGCTGCTGCGCTACCGCACCCGCGACCTCACCCGTGTGCTGGGCCGCACCTGCCCATGCGGTCGCAACCACGTCAGACTGGACCGTATGCGCGGTCGCAGTGATGACATGATTGTGCTGCGCGGCGTGAACATCTTCCCGATACAAATCGAAAAGATTCTCATGCAGTTCTCCGAACTGGCCAGCAACTATCTCATTACGCTCACCACAGACGACGACAACGACAACATGACCGTGGAGGTGGAACTGGAAGAACTCTTCACCGACGACTTCCAGCGGCTGCTCCAGCTGGAGAAAGAAATCAAACGCCGCCTGAAAGACGAAATCCTGCTCACCCCACACGTGAAGCTCGTGCCCAAGGGTACACTGCCCGTCAGCGAAGGCAAGGCCGTCCGCGTGGTTGACAAGCGCAAAGTGTATCAGTAAAAACAGCCTGGAAGGGAAGTTAAAAGGAAATAAAGGGAGATATGCCGCTTTTCAGCGGCGGAGATAGAAGACGATACTAAATTTTGTAACGTCCTTTATCTCCTTCTATCTTCTTCTAACTCCTTCTATATACCATTTCAATCTTCAATTTTCAATCTTCAATCTTCAAAAAACAACAAGAACCATGACCATCAAGCAACTATCCATATTCATCGAGAACAAGAGCGGCACGCTCATCAAGGTTCTCAACACACTGAGTAAGGCAGGCATCCAGATCATCGCCTCCACCCTTGCCGACACCAAGGACTACGGCATCTACCGTGTCCTCTGTGATAACCCAGCCCAGGCGTACATGCTCCTGAAGGACTCCGGCATCAACGTCCAGCTCAGCGACGTCATTGCCCTCAGCATCGACGACACGCCCGGATGTGCCGCCAAAGCCATCAGCAAAATCTCCGACGCTGGTGTCAACATCCTCTACCTCTACTCCTTCCTCTGGCGCGGCAGGGGTGTGCTCGCCTTCCGCACCGACAACAACGACCGTGCGGGCGAGGCCATCATGCTCGGCAAACTCACCTTCCTCACGGAAATGGACTTTAAGTAAAACGAAAATACACGGACTTATGAACACTGCATCAATGAACAACCTGTGGAACTACCTGCAAGGACTGCCACTAACACCCAGCAATCGCAAATGGCTGGCCCAAAGGTTAGGCTCACCAGCAAGCACCCCCACCGACACCGGTCAGAATATTAAAGAGGAGCTGACAGAAGCGTTCCGGCAGCTTGAGGAAGTAAAAGAAGGAAAACGCTCAACTCGTAATGCAGAAGAGCTACTTTATGAACTTTGAAATCAGAACCCTTGAGGTTTTTGACCGTCAAGCGAAACGATTAGCCAAGCACTACACATCGTTCCGGCAAGATTACATTAACTTGCTCCAAGAACTGCAAGAAAATCCATTGGCAGGTACAGACTTGGGAGGAGGCATCCGTAAAGTGAGAATGGCTATAGCTTCAAAGGGAAAAGGAAAAAGCGGCGGCGCAAGAGTCATCACCTATACTGCTGACATCATCCTACACGCCAAAGAAGGAACACTCATCCTCCTTTCTATCTACGACAAGTCCGAACACAGCACCATTTCAGACAAAGAAATCAAACGACTGAAAGAGCTTGCCATATCGTAACACCGACCATGCCCCCAAAGAGTTCAACAAAGCTCTTTGGGGGCATGATGTATTTAGATTGCTTGTTCAATAATTCTCTGCCAACACTTGGAAGTAGCTCTGGGGATGGTCGCAGACGGGGCAGACTTCGGGAGCCTGCTTGCCCACCACGATGTGACCGCAGTTGGCACACTGCCAGATGGCATCGCCGTCTTTCGAGAACACGGCCTTCTGCTCGATGTTCTGCAAGAGTTTGCGGTAGCGTTCTTCATGGTGCTTCTCGATTTGTCCCACCATCTCAAACTTCTGGGCGATTTCCTCGAAGCCCTCTTCACGGGCTTCACGAGCCATGCGTGCATACATATCGGTCCACTCCTGGTTCTCGCCGTCAGCAGCGTCGGCCAAATTCGTCGGCGTGTCGGCCACACTGCCACCGTGCAGATACTTGTACCAAATCTTGGCGTGCTCCTTTTCGTTGGCCGCCGTCTCCTCGAACAGCGCGGCTATTTGCACGTAGCCGTCCTTCTTGGCCTTCGATGCAAAATAAGTGTACTTGTTGCGAGCCATCGACTCGCCAGCAAAAGCCTCCAGCAGGTTCTGCTCTGTCCGTGTGCCCTTCAGGGCTTTCGTGCTCTTTTCCATTTTCGTTCCTTTAGTTAAGAATTAGTAAACCTTTGTCTTGTGTAGAATTAACAACGCAAGTGGGCAGGTCTTTATTATACAGAAGTAAGTGAAAAGTTAAAAGTGAAAAGTTAAAATGGGTAGTTAAGGAGTTAGAGAAGTTAAGGAGTTAAGGAGTTAAGCCAATACGGAATGTCAGTAACAGCTTAACTCCTGTCCGAAGGACGAGCGAAGCGATAACTCCTTAACTCCTTAACTACCCCATTTTAACTTTTAACTTTTAACTAAAAAACACTCCGCATGGCAGTTTAACTTTTAACTTTTAACTTTTAACTAAAAAAAGTCGTAACTTTGCGGCAGAATCTATATTTTGCCATGGAACAAAAGGAAAACCAGTTCACAGAGGAATCTGTCAGAGCCGACTTGCGATATTTGCAACTGCTGTCGCAGTCGTACCCAACCATTGCTGACGCAAGCAGCGAAATCATCAATCTTGAAGCTATCCTGAACCTGCCGAAACCAACAGAACACTTCATCAGCGACCCCCACGGAGAGAGCGAGGCTTTCAACCACGTGCTGCGCAATGCTTCGGGCTACATCAAACGGAAGGTGGAAGAGATATTTGGCAACACATTGCGCAAGGCTGAAAAGAAGGAACTGTGCACCTTAATATATTATCCAGAACAGAAACTGCGGCTCATCAAGGCCAAAGAGCAGAACCTGGACAACTTCTACACCACCACACTGAATCAGCTGATTAAGGTCTGCCGCGAAGTTTCGGCCAAATACACACGCTCGAAAATCAGGAAAGAACTGCCACGTGAATTTGGCTACGTCATTGAAGAGCTGTTGCACGAAACACCCACAGCTTCGGACAAGAAGTTTCAGTACTACAACGTACTGACCCGCACCATCATCGAGACACAACGCGCCGACCACTTCATCATTGCCATCTGCAACCTGATACAGCGGCTGGCCATCGACCGCCTGCATCTGCTGGGCGACATCTGGGATCGTGGCCCCGGTGCACACCTCATCATGGACACACTGCTGAACTACGACCATTTCGACATCGTGTGGGGCAACCACGACATCGACTGGTTTGGTGCTGCGGCGGGCAACCGGGCCTGCATCTGCAACGTGCTGCGCCTGTCACTGCGCTACGGAAACATGGCCACGCTGGAAGACGGCTACGGCATCAACCTGCTGCCATTGGCCACTTTTGCCATGGAGACCTACAAGCACGACCCCTGCGAACTCTTTGGCGTGCTGGATGTGAACGAAGAAGAGACAGAAGACACCGAAAAGACCAAGCGGCTCATCGCCCAAATGCACAAGGCCATCAGCATCATCCAGTTCAAGGAAGAGGCCAAAATCATCAACCGCCGACCAGAGTTTGACATGACCAACCGCAAACTGCTCGAAGGCATCAACCTGGAGCGAGGCACCTGCACCATAGAGGGCGTGGAATACGAAATGCGAGACACCAACCTGCCCACACTGAACCCCGACAACCCCAACGAACTGACAGAAGAGGAAGAAATGCTCATGCAAAAGCTGGAACACTCCTTCCTGACGAGCGAAAAGCTGCAACGGCACGTAGATTGCCTACTGGCCCACGGCTGCATGTACGCCACCTACAACAGCAACCTGATGTTCCATGCCTCCGTGCCGCTCAACGAAGACGGAACACTGCGTGAGGTAACCATCCGAGGCAAGAAATACAAAGGGCTGGAACTGATGAAGAAGACGGGACACCTGGTACGCGAAGCCTTCAGCCACGATGTGCCAGAAGACAAACGCCTCTTTGCCATCGACTACATCTGGTATCTGTGGTGCGGAAAAGACTCCCCGCTCTTCGACAAAGACAAGATGACAACCTTTGAACGCTACTTCATCAAAGACAAAACGACCCACGCCGAAGCCAAAGGCTACTACTACCAATACAACAATGACGAAAAGACGATTGACATGATTCTCGACGCCTTCGGCGTGACAGGCAACCACCGCCACATCATCAACGGCCACGTGCCCGTGCGCACCCTCAAAGGCGAAACCCCCATCAAGGCAAACGGAAAACTGCTGGTCATCGACGGCGGCTTCTCGAAAGCATACCAACCCAAGACAGGCATAGCCGGCTACACGCTGACCTACCACTCACGCGGACTGGAACTGGTAGCCCACCAGCCCTTCCGCTCCAGCACCGAAGCCATAGAGAAAGGCGTGGACATCAAGGGAGTAACCCAGATTGTAGAACTCACCAACCACCGAATGCTGGTGAAGGAAACCGACAAAGGTCGCATCCTGGCCGCCAAAGTTGCCGACCTCAAAAAACTCCTGTTCGCATACCGCAACGGATTCATTAAAGAAATCACAAAATAGTACGAATTACGAGTTACGAAATACGAGTTACTACTCATACATCACATCGGCAAGCAAAGCCCCAAGCCTTGCTTGCCGATTCTGTTTGATTATCCATCCGTCCAAGTTAAATTTACATTCGTTATTATCCATGTTATTATTGAACTAATGAATATTTCTATTTCCCTGCTCAATCGTAATCACCTTCATCCACATTTCTTTATCCCAAATCGGTCATTAGAAATGACGACTTACATTTTGCTCATTATTATGCACATTTATGCTTCAAAGTTAAGTAGGTGTGTGCGGTATGATGAGTAAATCCGAGTTTGGTGTGTTATTTTGATAGTGAATTTTTCTAATGACCGATTTGGGTTTATCCACTTCCACCCCAAATGCTGGAGAACGGCGTGTGGAAGTAGTTGTGACTACCCTCTTTTTCTCATCCGCTTCCACCTCCGTCGGTATTCCGATAGTGGCGTTCAGGTTGTAACTACCCTCTTTTTCTCATCCGCTTCCACCAAAAGTCAAGGTTCGCCAAACCGTGATTCTGTTGTAACTACCCTCTTTTTCTCATCCGCTTCCACCTATTCAGCAGAAGACTCAGAAGCAGAGGTGCTTGCAGGTGGATTTGATGAGAGAAATTCAGGCATCGGGGCGTCGGGTGCTCCGTATTGAGCGCCGTTGCCCTTCACTTTTCCTGCTTCGCCCGCCCGACACGTCAGGCGGTTGCGCAACGATGGCTGCTGCTCGTCTGCCCGAACCCGTCGGGCTGACCCACAACAACATGGCTCTTTAGATCCTGATGCCGAAGCATGAGAACGGTCATCCACCAGAGGTTGCTCCACAGGCTTAACCCAACTTTGACGCTTTGAACTTGATTTTTCTTGCTAATCAGCGACTTTCACATTCTTGTTATGGTGACTGTGTTCTACAGATTTTGATTTTTCGGAACGGCATTTTCTTGTAGTTCAACATGGAGTAGATGTCA
>JAFTEV010000082.1 GCA_017453465.1 Bacteroidaceae bacterium
AAAAGCCAACTTTTCGTCTTAAATAAAGTTAAAATCGTTAAATCTGCACGATTTTACATTCTCAAAATATCCTTGATAGGACTTTTCTACCGTATTACCTACAACTCACTGATTATCAATATGTGCCACAAACTCTGGTTGACGACAACACTCGCTATAGTCACCCAACACTTCTTCGTGCCCCGAAATATTTTTTAGAATTAAATGAAACGTATAAAGAAGCGTTTAGAATAGGTTTTCATCCTGATGTAATTGATTATTACAAAAAAAGTTTACGAGACAATAATGGAAACGTACTTATTGCAGCAAGCAAGGAAAGAGAGATATACTCTTATTCTACATTCGGAGCTTCCATAAAAGAGGCCGGTAAAATGGGTTTTGTTGATGCGTCGGGCAACTGGATTATACCACTAAGTGCGGGATATTCGGATGTTCGGCCAATAGAACAATATTATAAGGTAAAAAAACAAAATACAGGATGGCGTTTAATAACTCCTGATGGCCGAGATGTATTAGGAGCAGAATATGACAAAATTTGGAGTGAAGGCCCAGGAATAAAAATTGAAAAGGGGAAATACTGTAGCATTGTTACAACAAGTGGAAAAACAATTATCCCTTTTAGCCGGGAATACACATCCATCGACTACGATTATTCAAAAAAGATTTATGAGGTGTCGAAAAATTACGGTGAATATAAAGGTACCTGCAATGAAGCTGGGCGAGAACTATCTATGCATAGCACAAAAACACCATCCCAAGATAGCAAGAGCAAGACAACTAAAGATGCTTTGGAAGAACTCAAGGCTTTAAAAGCACTAATGGATGTATTCAATACAGGTGTTGAAAGCAATTCCAACTTATCAGAAGAACAAAAAAAGAAACTGAAATACAGAAAGTAGCAGAAAAATCTTTTACATTAACAACTAATACAGAGAGAATTTGATAAGCAAGGTGCACCCACAAAAGGATGCACCTTACTATTTATACAGATATGAAGGTGCTATTAAATCCACTTGTATTGATGCCCAATTCTGGTTTCATGTCATTGGCTGGGATGGAACGCGCTACGGGCATCAACCAAAAGCAACTGTCCAACTACCTCAATCACCGCGCTGTTCCACGGCGCAAACAGGCTGACCGCATCATTAGCGGCATTCATCGTTTTGCCAAAGAACCGCTGGGTATCACACTCTGATGTTTTTCCAAACATTAAAGGACACATTATCCTATTTCTTTTTTATTGCTTGGGAGAAATCCTTTTTATCACTTGACAAGGATTGCCAACGGCAATGGTGTTTGCGGGGATGTTGTGGGTAACCACTGAGCCTGCACCGATGGTGACATTGTCGCCAATGGTGACACCGGGCAGGATGGTGACGCTGCCGCCAATCCAGACATTATTGCCAATGGTGATGGGTTCGGCCCACTCTCTGCGTGTGTTGCGCTCCATGGGGTCTGTACTGTGACAGGCTGTGTAGATGCTGACGTTAGGACCAATGAAGCAGTCGTCGCCAATGGTGACAGGGGCTTCATCGAGCACGGTGAAGTTGAAGTTGGCAAAGAAACGTTTGCCAACACGAATCTGCTTGCCATAGTCGCAACGGAAAGGCTGGTTGATGATGATGGCATCATCGGCGATATGCCCCAACAGGCTTTTCAAAATCGCTAACATCTGCTGATGCTCCGAAGGACGTAGCAGATTGTAATCATGAATCAGTTCTCTGGTGGCGGCTAATTCTTTGAGCAACTGAGGTTCGATGGCTGAATAAATGTCGCCAGCCAGCATTTTCTCTTTTTCTGTCATAACAAACACTCCTTAGTCTGTGACCACTTCGGCAAAATGCTCCTTTCCCCAGTCAACGAGGGCTGTGACGGCGGGCATGAGCGACCGGCCTGTGTCGGTCAGTGAATATTCTACGCGGGGCGGCACTTCGGGATAAACTTCACGGTGAACCAGATGGCTGCGCTCCAGATTCTTCAGTGTCTGGGAGAGCATCTTCTGAGAACAGTCGGTCATCAACCGACGTATCTCGTTGAAACGCAACACGCCCGTCTCGCTCCGATTGAGCATAAACAGCACTAACATGGACCACTTGTCGCCAAAACGACTGACAACTTGCCTGATGGGACAGGCCAAATACTCTGCTTGGATATCTGCCATAATAACTTATTTTGTGCAAAAGTAGCAAAAAGTTACCAAGTATCAGTCACGCACTATGTTAATCTGCGTTAAAGGCTTTTCTGGGGAGAGCCGATGATTTCGCAATTCCTACTTTTTGGTAACTATACCACCAAAAAGTGCCTTCTTGCACAGATTGTTTTTTCGCCGTAACTTTGCAGCGTCAAAACAAATCAATAACATTTTAAACAAAGTAAAGACTATGAAACAGATTGAGACAATGAAGACTGGCAAGAATTTTGCTGCCGTGAGTGTTGGTAAAATGAGTGAGATTATTGAGCACGAGCTCCCGATGGGTCCCGACTTCACACTCAAAGGAAAGGTGTTCGCAGGTCAGGCCGTTGGTGCCACAGGCAGCGAACTGAGTTTCCAGACACTGGTTCCAGGCCAGGACAGCGGTTTCCTGCACACACACAAGACGCACGAAGAGCTGTATATCATCCTGAAGGGTGAGGGACAGTATCAGGTTGACGGCGAAATCTTCCCTGTCAGCGAGGGCACCATCATCCGTGTGTCGCCCGACGGCAAACGTGCGCTGAAGAACACTGGCAAGGAGAATCTTACAATGCTCTGCATCCAGTACAAGGCCAATGCTTTCACAGAAGCCGACAGCCCCATGACCGACGGTGTTATCCTGAAGGACGAACTGACGTGGTAACAGGCATGGAAAGGGCTTTGCAATTCCTGCGCAACCACAACGAGGTGGCTTTCGCTACAAGCGAAGGTCACCTCCCCAAATTGCGCATGTTCCAGATAATGAAGCAGGAGGGCAACATACTTTACTTTGCCACGTCTGCAAAGAAGGCGGTGTTTCGTGAACTGAAGCAAAATCCCAATGTGGAGCTGTTGGCATACGCCGACAACATTTCCGTCCGTTGCGCCGGTATGGTGAATTTCCATGTGGAAGACACCGTCAAGCGTTGGATTTATGAGCACAACGATGTACTGAGCCGCCTCTACGAAAGCTACGACCAGATGGAATATTTCTGCCTTCCCATTGCCGAGATGGATTACTACGACCTATCCCCTACACCACCCGTGTTTCTCCACTTCGACTTGATGGCTGGCGAAGTTGGCAAAGGATTCGTAGGCGACCGATTCAGCAAATAGCCGCAATCCCGAAAGCTGTAGAAAAAAGAAATGGGTGCATCGTTCACTATGTGAGGATGCACCCATTTCTATGTATTTGTAACGAACTGATTACTCAGCACGCAGTGTGTAACGCTTGAAGTCAGTAATAGTCAGTTCCTTGTCAACAGACTGGAGGTACTGCTTTACGCTGATTTTGCTGTCATCGATGTAAGCCTGGTCGAGGAGGCAGTTCTCCTTGAAGAACTTGTTAAGCATACCCTGAGCGATGTTCTGAATCATCTGTTCGGGCAAGTTGGCAGCCTTCTCTTCAGCCACAGTCTTCTTGATTTCGCGAGCCTTAGCTGCGTCTTCAGCTGTAATCCAACCCTTAGCCTGGTTAGACTCGATGTGGTCTTCAGAGTCAACGTGAGCAGGATTGATGCCAGCCTTCTTCAAGGCAACCTCAACAGCCTTGGTAATCTGATTCTCCTTAGCTTTCTCGATGTCAGCCTTCAACTCGGCATCAATAGTAGCCTGTGGAACAGAAGCCTCGTCCAGTGCAACGGGGTTCATGGCAGCTACCTGCATGGCAATGTTCTTGCCCACCTGCTCGTCAGCCTTCTTGTTCAGCGCAACGAGTGTGCAGAGGAAGTTACCAGCCATGTGGTTGTAGGCGATGATGTTTTCACCCTCAACCGTTGCATAGCCGTCGAGTTCCATCTTTTCGCCTGTAACACCAGAGCGGTTCACTACTGCGTCGGCAACAGTTTCGCCATTGATGGTCAGAGCCTTCACTTCGTCCAGCGTCTTAGCCTTAGCTGCAACAGCTGCGTCGATGATGGCGTTGGCCAGTGCAACGAAGTCTGCGTTCTTTGCAACAAAGTCGGTCTCGCACTTCAGAGCAACCATCGCACCGAAGTTGCCGTCAACCTTTGCAAGCACACAGCCTTCTGCTGCTTCGCGGTCAGAACGCTTGGCAGCAACGAGCTGACCCTTCTTGCGAAGAATCTCCATAGCTGCGTCCATGTCGCCATTGGCCTCAGTGAGTGCTTTCTTACAGTCCATCAGACCAGCCTGAGTCTTCTGGCGGAGTTTATTGATATCTGCTAATGTAATAGCCATAGTCTTATTTTAGGATTTGAGAATTTACAATTTGACAAATTACTTATCTCATTTATAGATTATTCTGCTGCGGGAGCCTCTTCAGCTTCTGCCTCTTCAGCAGGAGCAGCTGCCTCGTCGGCCTGTGTTTCACCGGCAGCGTCCATGTCAATCTTTTCAGCCTTGCGCTCATCGATTCCTTCCTGGATGGCATCGCAAATAGCACCGAGGATAACCTCAATGGCTTTGCTTGAATCGTCGTTTGCAGGAATTACGAAGTCGACGTTGTTAGGATTAGAGTTGGTATCGACAATGGCGAACACAGGTATGCCCAGACGGTTAGCCTCTGCGACAGCGATGTGCTCCTTCATAACGTCAACCACGAAGATAGCAGAGGGAAGACGAGTCAGGTCGGCAATAGAGCCGAGGTTCTTCTCCAGCTTGGCACGCTTGCGCTGAATCTGGAGGTTCTCACGCTTCGAGAGCTTGTCGTAAGTACCGTCAGCCAACAGCTTGTCGATGTTCGACATTTTCTTCACAGCCTTGCGGATGGTGGGGAAGTTGGTGAGCATACCGCCCGGCCAACGCTCGATGACGTAAGGCATACTTACAGACTTTGCCTTCTCTGCGATGATTTCCTGTGCCTGCTTCTTTGTTCCGACGAAAAGGATGCGCTTTCCGCTCTTTGCAATCTGCTTCATGGCCTCGGCAGCCTGTTCTGCCTTTGCCACAGTCTTGTGGAGGTCAATGATGTGGATGCCGCTCTTCTCCATGAAGATGTAGGGAGCCATTGCGGGGTTCCATTTGCGCTTGAGGTGACCAAAGTGCGCGCCTGCTGCGAGCAGGGTATCAAAATCTAATCTTGCCATAGTTTTTTTGAATTTTTGTTTACTTTCTTTTTAGTTAATAAATTTTGTTTGTTAACCAACCACAGAGTAGCCGCTATGCTGCGAGTCTCTGTGGTTTAGATGCTAAACGATTCTCTACATTAACGCTTAGAGAACTGGAAGCGACGGCGTGCCTTTGGACGACCTGGCTTCTTACGTTCAACAACACGTGCATCGCGAGTGATGAAGCCTTCAGCACGGAGTGCCTTCTTGTCTTCAGCATTGATCTTGACGAGTGCACGGGCAATAGCGAGACGGAGAGCCTGGCTCTGGCCGGTGTAACCACCACCACAAAGATTGGCCTTAATATCATACTTCTCGGCTACACCAAGAAGGTTGAGAGGTTGCTTAACAACGAACTGAACCAGTTCGGATGGAAAATAATCTACGAGATCGCGCTTGTTAATTGTAATCTTACCAGTACCTGCTGTAAGGTAAACGCGGGCAACAGCGGCCTTGCGGCGACCGAGTGCATTAATTACTTCTGCCATATACCTTCGTGCTTATTTTAAGAGGTTAATATCAAGTGAAACTGGCTTCTGAGCCTCATGCGGATGTTCTGGTCCTTCGTAAATCTTGAGATGGCTTGGACCAGCGAGATGTCTGCCAAGGATTCCCTTGGGCAGCATACCCTTGATGGCATGGCGGAGAATCTTCTCGTAACCATTGGCGCGCTTAGTCATATCGGCAAATGTAGCCTTCTTCTGACCGCCAGCATACCCAGAGAATGTGATGTAGAGCTTCTGGGTTTCCTTTGCACCTGATACCTGAATCTGGTTTGCGTTAATGATGATGACGTTGTCACCACAATCCATGTTCGGAGTGAAACATGGCTTGTACTTACCACGAAGTACTTTTGCGACCTTAGATGCCAGACGACCGAGGGTCTGTCCTGCTGCATCCACAACGACCCACTGCTTTTCGGCAGCTTCGGTGTTGACGTAGTTCGTCTTAAAACTTAAAGTGTTCATTTAAATAAATAATGTGATAAAAAAGAGTTTGTAATTTCTCGGCTTCTTCCACCGAGCACCCGACGCTTGTCGCAGTGTTTTGTGCCAACGGAGCCATGCATCGGCCCCATCGGTTTTGTAATCCGTGATTCGCCGGACCGCCATTCCTATTTTCAGAATGCACTATCCACACACAGATTAAGACCCATTCTGGATGAGTCCTCGATAATAATCGGCTTGCAAAGGTACAGTTTTTCCACGGCCCGACAAAAGTTTTTCCAATTTATTTTGCCTTAACAGCAAGTTTTTTATACTTTTGCAACGTCAAAGCAACAAAACTGCCACCAAGCTAATGCAACGATACAACGAATTTGGCCCTTGGCTCAGCGGCTGGCTGGGCTGCAAGGCACAGAAGATATCCATCAATGCGGGCTTCACCTGCCCCAACAGGGACGGCACCGTGGGACTGGGCGGCTGCACCTACTGCAACAACCAGACCTTCAATCCGACCTATTGCGAAACCCGGAAGAGCATCACGCAGCAGCTGGAGGAAGGCAAGAAGTTTTTCGCCCGCAAATATCCCACGATGAAATACTTGGCTTATTTTCAAGCATACACCAACACCTACGGCTCGCTCGACACATTGATGGCCAAGTATGAAGAGGCTCTCGCCGTCAGCGACGTGGTGGGACTCGTCATCGGCACCCGTCCCGACTGTATGCCCGACAGCCTGCTCGACCACCTGGAACAACTCAGCAGGGACTGCCACATCCTTGTGGAATACGGCGTAGAGTCCATCTACGACACCACCCTACAGCGCATCAACCGAGGCCACACCCATGCGCAGACCGCAGAGGCCATACGGCGCACAGCCCTGCGAGGCATCCCCGTCGGTGCTCACATCATTCTGGGATTTCCGGGAGAAAGCAAAGAAATGATTCTCAACGAAGCTGCCGAACTTTCAGCCCTGCCGCTCACCACCCTCAAACTGCACCAGCTACAGCTCATCAAAGGCACACGCATGGCAGAAGAATATGCGCAGTGTCCCGCAGACTTCCCCCGCTTCTCGGTTGACGAATACATCGACCTCGTCATTGACTTCATCGTCCGCTTGCGTCCCAGTATGGTTCTGGAACGATTTGTTTCCCAGTCGCCTGCATCCCTGCTTGCCACGCCGGGATGGGGACTGAAGAACTATGAATTCACAGCGAAACTCCGCCAACGCATGGACGAAAGAAATGTGTGGCAGGGATGCCGCTGGAGTGGGACTGCATTGCCAGCCGAGTAGCACAGTTCTCCCACTTCCGTGGCACAGTTCTCCCACTGCGGTAGCACAGTTCTCCCGTTGCGGCGAGACAGTTCTCCCGCTACGGCGGCACTGCTTTCCCACCGCAACAGCACAGTTCTCCTGCCGCAGCAGCAGAGTTCTTTCACCCAAAAAACACTGTGAAACGGGTCCGTGAGACGCTTTTCGGCATTTTTTGTTAGTTTTTTCACAATAAAATCGTACCTTTGCACGCTTAGAATCTTAAAAAAGTGCAGATGAAACAACTGACACACGAAGAAATACTGCAAGCACTGGACCACCCCGTCTTCAAGATGATTAGCGAAACAGCCGACAGGTTGCAGCTGGAATGCTACGTGATTGGTGGCTGGGTGCGCGACCTATTGCTGGGCCGCCCATCCAAGGACATCGACGTGGTGGTAGTAGGCAACGGGGTAGAGCGACCAGGCATTGTCATTGCCGAAGCAATGAAGTCGAAGCTGGGTGGCAAAGCAAACATTGCCATCTACAGGAACTTTGGCACAGCACAACTGAAGTACAACCACCTGGAGGTGGAATTTGTGGGAGCACGCCGCGAAAGCTATGACCGCAACTCGCGAAAGCCCATCACCGAGGACGGCACACTGGAAGAAGACCAGAACCGCAGGGACTTCACCATCAACGCCATGGCTCTGTGCCTGAACCAGCAGCGTTTTGGCGAACTGGTTGACCCCTTCAACGGACTGTACGACCTGGAGGACGGCATCATCGCCACCCCACTCGACCCCGACATCACGTTCAGCGACGACCCGCTGCGCATGATGCGCTGCATCCGTTTCGCCACACAGCTGAACTTCTACATTGAGGACGAGACTTTCCAGGCACTGGAACGCAACAAGGAGCGCATCAAAATCATCAGCGAAGAACGCATAGCCGACGAGCTGAACAAAATCATCCTTTCGCCCGTTCCCTCCAAGGGATTCATCGACCTGGACCGCTGCGGACTGCTGGAACTCATCTTCCCCGAACTGGCAGCCCTGCAGGGCGTGGAGACCCGCAACGGCAAGGCGCACAAGGACAACTTTTACCACACACTGGAGGTGCTCGACAATGTGGCCCGGATGCAGTCTGCCCCGTCCCTGTGGCTACGCTGGGCTGCCCTGCTCCACGACATCGGCAAACCCAAGTCGAAGCGTTGGGATCCGCTGCTGGGCTGGACCTTCCACAACCACAACAACATTGGCGCAAAGATGATACCCGGCATTTTCCGCCGGATGAAACTGCCTACAAACGAGAAGATGAAGTATGTGCAGAAACTGGTGGAACTGCACATGCGCCCCATCGTCATAGCCGACGAGGAGGTGACAGACAGTGCCGTGCGCCGCTTGCTGTTTGAAGCCGGCGACGACATTGATGACCTGATGCTGCTTTGCACAGCCGATATCACGTCGAAGAACGAGGAGAAGAAGCGCAGATTCCGACAAAACTTTGAACTCGTCAGGCACAAGCTGGTGGAAATCGAAGAGAAAGACCGCATCCGCAACTTCCAGCCCCCAGTCAGCGGCGAGGACATCATGGCGATGTTTGGACTGCCACCCTGCCGCGAAGTGGGCACACTGAAAAGCAGAATTAAAGATGCCATTCTCGACGGCGAAATACCCAACGAATACCAAGCCGCCAGGGATTTGTTGATTGCCGAAGCAGAAAAAATCGGGCTAAGCATCCGGGAATAAGCCAAAAATACTTATCTTTGCCCCCCATAAAACCCTCTTTCAACCCTAATTGCAAAATCATTTCAATCCTAACCAATCATTATGAAAGCACTACTTACCCTTGCACTCGGCGCGTCCCTGCTGACACAGACCGCCATAGCACAAACCAGGCAGGAGGTTGTCTCTGCCATCGAGAAAGTGAACGACTACTGGCAGTCGCACAATGCAGCCACGTGTCGCGGATTCTGGGACAATGCCGCCTACTTCACTGGAAACCAAGCCGTCTATGAACTCACTGGCAAGCAGCAATATCTGGACTACGCCGTGGAGTGGGCTGAATACAACAACTGGAAAGGAGCCACACAGCGCGACAAGTCGAAGTGGTGCTACCAGACTTACGGCGAAGGCATGGACTTCGTGCTCTTTGCCGACTGGCAGATTTGCTTTCAGGTCTATATTGACCTGTACAAACTGGAACACCGTGCAGAGCGGCTGGAACGCTGCCTGGAAGTGATGTGCTACGAGGCCAGCACCTCAGCCAAGGACTACTGGTGGTGGGCCGACGCACTCTACATGGGTATGCCCATCTTCTCGAAACTCTACAGTGTGACCCACGACCAGAAGTTGCTCGACAAGCAGTATGAATGTTTCCGCTGGACCGACAGCTTGCTTTTCGACACCGAGGCACAACTCTACTACCGCGACGGCAAGTATGTCTATCCCAAGGTGAAGACTGCATGTAACGGGGGCAAGAGCTTCTGGGCACGCGGTGCCGGCTGGGTGTTGGCAGGACTGGCCAAGGTGTTGCAGGACCTGCCCAAGGACTGCAAGTACCGCGCATTCTATCTGGACCGCTTCAAGAAACTGGCTGCCGGCGTGAAGGCTTGTCAGCAAGAGGGTGGCTACTGGAGCCGCTCTATGCTCTGCGAGGCCGATGCGCCGGGCTATGAAACCAGCGGAACGGCATTTTTTACCTACGGCATTCTGTGGGGAGTGAACAACGGGATTTTGCCAGCAAAGGATTATCAAAACTGCATTGATAAGGCATGGAACTATCTTTACACCAAAGCCTTGCAGCCAGACGGCAGCATCGGCTTTGTGCAGCCCATCGGCGAAAAGCCAGACCCCACACGCACCGTGGACGCACACTCGCAAGCCCCATTTGGCACAGGTGCGTGGTTGCTTGCAGCTTGTGAATACAGTAAATACATAAAATAAGTTCATCAGTCTTAAACACAATGAAACAGTTTCTGAAATACGTATTTGCCACAGTTGTTGGCATTATCATCGTGAGCGTGGTATTCATGTTCTTTGCCATTTCGACCGTCATTGGCATGGCCAGCATGAAGTCTGCAAACACCACGGTAGAGGACAACACGGTGCTGGTCATCAAGATGGAAGGTTCCATGGACGAAAGAGTGGAAGACAATCCACTGGGCTTTCTGCTGGGCAACTCCCTCGCCGAGCAGCAGGGCCTGAGTGCCATCCTGAAGGCCATAGACCGAGCCAAGAACGAAGACAAAGTAAAGGGCATCTACATTGAGGCTGGCTCCTTCATGGGAGCGGCTCCTGCCATGTTGCAGGAAATTCGCAATGCGCTGGCCGACTTCAAGAAGACCAAGAAGTTCATCGTGAGCTACGGCGACATCTACACACAGGGCACCTACTACCTGAGCAGTGTGGCCGACTCGGTCATCATCAATCCGCAAGGCATGATTGACTGGCACGGCATGGCCATGCAGACCATGTACTACAAGGACTTGCTTGAAAAGGTGGGCGTAAAGATGCAGGTGTTCAAGGTGGGTACTTACAAGAGTGCCGTAGAGCCTTTCCTGCTGAACGACATGAGCGAAGCCAACCGCGAGCAACTGAATGTAATCGCCAAGGAGATTTGGGGCAACATGGTGGCCGATGTAAGCAAAAGCCGCAACATCACGGCTCAGCAGCTGAATGTGCTGGCCGATTCCTGCATGACCTTTGCTTCTGCCACAGAATACAAGAAAGCCAAGCTGGTTGACAAACTGGCCTACAGCGACGAAGTGCCAAGCATCATCTGCAACATGATGAAGGGCGTGGACAACCCCGACGACTACAAGACCATCACTGTGAACGAACTGGCATCCATCGCACAGAGCGAACCCAAGGGCACCAGCGGGAACATCATCGCCGTGTATTACGCCTACGGTGACATCGTGCAGGAATCATCGAGCGGATTTGGCGGCTTGAACGGCGACCACGAAATTGTGGGCAAGACCGTCATCAAGGATTTACAGGAACTGGCCGAGGATGATGACGTGAAGGCAGTGGTGCTCCGCGTCAACTCTGGTGGCGGTAGTGCATACGCCAGCGAACAGATTTGGCACCAGGTAATGAACATCAAGCAGAAGAAACCCATCATCGTGAGCATGGGAGGCTATGCGGCCAGCGGCGGCTACTACATCAGCTGTGCAGCCGACTGGATTGTGGCCGAACCCACAACACTGACGGGGTCGATTGGAATCTTTGGCATGTTCCCCGAAGCCAGCGAACTGATGAACAAGAAACTGGGCCTGCACGTGGCCACAGTGAAGACCAACAAATATGCCGACCTGGGGCTGAGCATGGCGCGTCCGTTCAACGAAAGCGAAAGTGCCATCATTCAGCGTTACATCAACAATGGCTACGAGTTGTTCACCAAACGCTGTGCCGATGGCCGAAAGATGAAGCAGAACGACATCAAGGCCATTGCCGAAGGACGGGTGTGGACTGGTGTGCACGCCAAGCAACTGGGACTGGTTGACCAGCTGGGCAGTCTGCAAGACGCCATCAATGTTGCCGAGAAACGGGCCAAGGTGAAAGAATACAGCATCATGGAATATCCCAACAGCAGTTCACTCCTGGACAACCTGCTGGAGGAAGTCAGTGGCAACAGTTATGCTGACGGGCAGATGAAGGCTGCACTCGGAGAATACTATGACCTGTTTGGCCAGCTGAAAAACATCCACTCGAAAACAGGCATCCAAGCAAGCCTGCCCTATTATCTGAGATTTAGTCTGTAAAGAAAACCCAGGGAACCATGGAAGGCGACCACATCAAGACCTATCCGCTGTTGGCCCCGCTCTCGTGGCTATATGGTGCAGGAGTCATGTTTCGCAACATGCTCTTCGATTGTGGTGTGCTCCACTCCCGAAGTTTCGATGTGCCCATCATCTGTGTAGGCAACTTGACCGTGGGCGGAACAGGCAAAACGCCGCACACGGAATACCTCATCAGACTGCTGAGCCAGAACTGTCAGGTGGCTGTGCTGTCGAGAGGTTACAAGCGCAAGTCCAGTGGATTCGTGCTGGCACAGGCCGACACGCCTATGCGGGAAATAGGCGACGAGCCGTTCCAGATGAAGCAGAAGTTTCCGCAGATTCACATGGCCGTGGACAAGGACCGATGTCATGGCATCGAAAAGCTCTGCCAGCCCAATGTCACCCCTATGACAGACGTGGTTTTGCTGGACGACGCTTATCAACATCGGTATGTGAAGCCAGGCTTGAACATCTTGCTGATGGACTACCACCGACTGATTTACTTTGACATGCTGTTGCCCGCTGGCAAACTGCGCGAACCCCTGTCGGGGAAAGACCGAGCCGACATTGTCATTGTGACGAAGTGCCCCACCTACATCACCCCGATGGACATGCGGGGCATAGAGCGCACACTGGGATTGCAGCCCTGGCAGAAACTATTCTTTTCCACCTACAAATACCCCGACACATTGGGAGAGGTGGGCGAGAATCCGTTGCTGGTCACGGGCATAGCTTCGCCCAAGCAGATAGAGTACGACCTGAAGAAAATCATACCACACTTTGAAGTGATGGCCTTCCCAGACCACCACCAGTTTACACGAAAGGACATTGAGCGCATCAAGAAACGTGCCCAGGGCAGAACCATCTTGACAACGGAAAAGGATGCCACACGCATGACAGGCATAGAGGTCAAGACCATCCCCGTGGAAGTAGTTTTTATAGGAAATAACAAACAAGAAGAATTTAATCAAACCATCTTAAGCTATGTACGAAAAAATAAAAGAAACAGCTGCATTCCTGAAAGAAAGAATGCACACAAAGCCTGAAACGGCCATCATCTTGGGGTCGGGATTAGGAAAACTTGTGGACGACATAAACATCGAAAAAGAAATACCCTACTCCGAGATACCCCACATGCCAGTATCTACCGTGGAGGGACACGCTGGCAAACTGCTGTTCGGCAAGCTGGGCGGAAAGGACATCATGGCAATGGAGGGACGCTTCCACTACTACGAAGGGTACTCCATGAAGGAAGTGACATTCCCCATCCGCGTAATGTATGAACTGGGCATCAAGAACCTCATTGTCAGCAATGCTGCTGGCGGCATGAACCCTGCATTCAAAGTGGGCGACCTGATGGTCATTGAAGACCACATCAACAGTTTCCCTGAGAATCCGCTCCGTGGCAAGAACTTCCCGACCGGGCCACGCTTCCCTTCCATGCACGAGGCTTACGACAAGAACTTCATCCGCATTGTGGAAGAAGCCGCCAACAGACTGGGCATCAAGATTCAGAAAGGTGTATATGTGGGCACAGCAGGCCCCACGTTTGAGACTCCGGCAGAATACCGTATGTTCAAGGGCTGGGGAGGCGACGCAGTGGGCATGAGCACCGTGCCCGAAGTCATCGTAGCCGTGCACTGCGGCATCAAGGTCTTCGGCATGAGCGTCATTACCGACCTGGGAGGCTTTGAAGTTCCCATGAAGGTGAGCCACGAAGAGGTGCAAGAGGCTGCAAACAATGCACAGCCCAAGATGACAGCACTGATGAAAGAACTTATTAAGCAAATATAATGGCGAGAACTGAGATTAATACCCTGGGGGAATTTGGTTTGATTGACCATCTGACGAAGGCCATCGAACTGAAGAACCCTGAAACAAAATACGGCGTAGGCGATGACTGCGCCGTGCTCTCCTACCCTGCCGACAAGGACGTGCTTGTGACCACCGACTTGCTCATGGAGGGCGTGCACTTCGACCTCACTTATATCACGCTGAAACACCTGGGCTACAAGAGTGCAATCGTGAATCTGAGCGACATCTATGCCATGGGCGGAATGCCCAAGCAGATAACGGTCAGCCTGGCTCTGAGCAAGCGTTTCTGTGTGGAAGACATGGAGGACTTCTACGAAGGGCTGCGCATTGCTTGCGAACAACACCATGTGGACATCGTGGGCGGTGACACCACCAGTAGCATGACGGGTCTGGCCATCAGCATCACAGCCATTGGCGAGGTGGACAAAGGCAAGGCCATCTACCGCAACGGAGCCAAGGAGACAGACATTGTCTGCGTGAGCGGAAATCTGGGGGCTGCCTATATGGGATTCCAGTTGCTGGAGCGCGAAAAGCAAGTCTATTACAAGCAGATTGAAGAGATAGAGCGGAAACGCGCCGCTGCCACCGACCCTGCAACCAAAGCACAGCTTGAACAGCAGTTGGCACAGGTGGCTCAGCCCGATTTCTCAGGCAAGGAATACCTGATAGAACGTCAGATGCGGCCTGAAGCACGGCGCGACATCATCCTGAAACTACGCGAACACGGCATACAACCCACCGCCATGATGGACATCAGCGACGGACTCTCCAGCGAACTGATGCACATTTGCAAACAGAGCAAAGTGGGATGCCGCATCTATGAAGATCGCATCCCTATAGACTACCAGACTGCCGTCATGAGCGAGGAAATGAACATGAACCTCAGCACAGCTGCACTGAATGGTGGCGAAGACTACGAACTGCTCTTCACCGTCCCCATTGCCGACCACGAAAAGATTGAACAGATGGAAGACGTGAAAGAAATAGGCTACATCACCAAGCCCGAACTGGGCCAAATGCTCATCACACGCGACGGCAACGAATTTGCGCTGAAAGCTCAAGGCTGGAATCCATTAGAATCTTAACCTTCATAAAAATCAACAGAAAATGAAACACCTACTATTATCCACACTCTTGCTGGCGGCAGCAAGCACGACACAAGCACAGTTCATAGACCAGGCGAACATGAACTTGAATCCGAAACCCACATTCGACCGCAACATTCTTAACCACCTCGACATCTCCTTCACCGCAGGCATGACGGGACTTGGCTTCGACATTGCCATGCCCATCGGCAACTATGTGCAGGTGAGAACAGGTGGTGTCTTTATGCCACATTTCCAGAAAAACGTCAATTTCGACATTGAAGTCAGCAAGAACGGAGAGACCCTGACTGGCGCAGAAAAGCAGTCACGATTTGAAAAGATGTCGGCCCTGCTCGAAGGCTTCACAGGCATCAAAGCCAGCGACCATGTGACCATGGTTGGCCAGGCTCACATGAACCACTGGAAGTTCTTGGTCGATGTGTTCCCCTTCAAGAGCAAAGGCTGGAAGAACCTGCACTTCACCGCTGGTTTCTATCTCGGCAATTCACAGATAGGAACAGCCAGCAACTCGGCTGAAGACGTGACTTCACTGATGGCTGTCAACATGTACAACCGAATCCGCAGCGAGGTGCTTGCACTGGAGCCACTCGTAAACGTGGCCATAAAGGGCACAAAGTTCTCGATGGGCATTCCAGAGGAAATGCAGCAGTACTTCATTGGTAAGCTGGAAGAATACGGCACCATGGGCATGGGCGTTGGCTATTATTCGCATGATGTCTATGCCACAGAAGATATCTACTACGATAAAGATGTCTATACTACTTCCGACCTTGATGTGCTCTATTACGACGACCCAGAAACACCAACTCCGACACATAAGAAAGGCGATTTGAAGTACGCCAAGGGGGATGTCATCCACAAGAAAGGCGACCCCTACAAGATGTTGCCAGGTGAGGACTGCCAAGTCAGTGCTACAGTGAAGGTAAACAAATTCAAGCCCTATCTGGGCCTCGGCTACGGGGGAGCCATCACCAAAGATAAGCGCACCAGCATTTCGGTCGATGCGGGTGTACTCTTCTGGGGAGGCACACCCCGCATGGTTACCCATGACGGCACAGACCTGATTAACGACATTGAGGGCTTGTCTGGAAAAGTGAAGGACTACGTGAACCTTGTCAAAGGATTCAAAGTCTATCCAGAAATCAGCATCAGACTTACACAAAGACTTTTTTAAAGAGACAAGAACGAAGTGTCGTAACGACAAAAGCGAAGTGACAAAACGAGAAGAACGAAGCGCTGTAACGACAAGAACGAAGTATCAAAAAAGTGACACTGAAGTGGTGTTTGAATCACACTTCAGTGTCACTTTTAATATGTAGAGCAGTGAATCTGTATGCAGCAGAGAGCAGCTTCAGAAAGACTACTTCATAATCATTTTACGAGTAGTACCGTCAGAATATTTGACGATGTTCACGCCCTTGGCAGGAGCGGAAAGTTCGACACCGCTAATGGAGTAGTAGCTCTGTACGACAGGTTCATCGGCCTGTACGCCTGTAATGCCAGCAATGATTTCGTTATATTCGGCTTCGGTCATGATGGTCAGCTCGGCTGGAGTGCCAGCAGCAACCTTCAGATATGAAATGTTGGCAGGAAGGCAAAGCTGGTAATCTTCGATAGCTACGGAGTAGAGCGACTTCAACATATCACTGGTAGCAGTCACAAAGCCCAACTTGCCGGTTGAAGTAACTCCCAACATACGCATGGTTGAAGCATTGTAAACCGTGCGAGCCACCTTGCTCTCCTGGCGATCCTCAAATGCAAAGTAGTTTCCAGCCAGCACATTGTCGGCAGGCTTCTGTGGTGAAGTTGCCTGAAGAGAAAGCTTATTGTTGACAGCTTCAGATGATGTGGCTTCAAGAATGACTGGAGTAGCAGCTGGCACTGTGCCTGTAATCTCCTTCATCACAGCAACACCCATCTTTGCATCTACCTGGCTGATGTAGTATGCCTTCATGCCCGACGTAAATGGGTAATCAGCATAATAAGCCGCATAGTATTTCCCGCCACACGACAAAGAAGGCTTCACAGCAATGTAGTTGTCGGTCTGATTGATGGGAATTATGGCCCAACGCTCGATGTTCTTTGTGACATCCACATCATCGTCATTAAGAATTTTCTGATCTGCAGCTGCTGTTCTGAGGAAACTGTTCTCGCGCCTTTTCGAGGTGACTGCATCATACAGATATACTGTATATCCTTCCTCTGTAGCCGATACGGTATAGGAATTTGTCCCCCAGTTGTGAGCATGGACATAATGATTGATCATGTCGTGCACACCCGTGCCCTGAGCTTTCAAATCATACTTTTCATTTGCTGCATCCACCTGCTTGATATAGATAATCGAAGCAGGATCCGTGTACGCAGTCTCAATGTTCAAACGGGACTGAATGGCACCCATGTCAGCCGAAGCTTTTGCTACATTGATACTACCCGTGGCATCATACACATAGATATAACGCATCGTGTAACGGTTGTACACGCGGTAGTAGCCATCGCCCGAAAACTGAGCGGCTGCCGGAAAGGCAGCCGCCATAGTTAATAATATAATAGCAAGTCTTTTCACCATAAATAAAATTTAGTATAGAACTAAGCTTATTAAGTAATATTTAGAGCTTTATCTAACCTGCCACCAATGGGAAGGAGAGATTACTCAGCGATACAGATAGTAACGCGGTTGAGTGGCTGGTCTGTGTAAGGCTGCTCTGTGTCACCCTTTGCAGAAACGGTCATGCGGCTTGCAGAAATACCGAACTGGTTCTGGAGTGTGTTAGCAACAACCTCAGCACGCTTCTGAGAATAACCCATGTTGATCTTTGGGTTACCAGTGCCACGGTCAGCATAACCAGTGATAGATACGCGAGACTCAGGATACTTCTTCATGTAGTCAGCAACCTCGATAACCTTGGCCATTTCCTGAGCGGAAATCTGAGAACCACGGATGAGGAAGTAGATGTCACGGCGGAGTGGCTCACGCTTTGGCTGCTCAACAACAGGAGCCTGTGGCTGAACGTAAACAGTGTCAACCTTTGGCTGCTCAACAACAGGAGCAGGCTTGCAGCATGGCTCAATCACCTTAGTTTTGTGAGTTGCACCGAAGTTGTAGCGCAGACCAACGAGACCGTTGAAATACCAGTCAGAGTTACCAGCTCTCTTGCTGTTGTACTTGTCAGAAGTGATGTTGTGGTTGATTTCAAAGTTTACAGAGAAAGCATCGTTGATGCGAACATCTGCAAAGAGACCGAACTGAGCCACGAAATTGCTCTTAGTGCCAGACCAGAGATATTCCATGTATTCAGGGCAATCGGGAAGAACCTGAGTGTAGATGTCATACCAAACATCAGCAGCCTGCTTATTGTTCCAAGCAATGTTCACACCTGCACCGATGAAAGCATAGATGTTGATGGGACGATTGTACTTGTAGCCGCAGAAGAGGTTAGAGAGGTTGGCTGTGAGGTCAAGTGTAGGAGCAATGTAGTTCCAAGCCCACTTATATTCCTTACCGTAAAGTTCAGAACCACCCTTAGACTTCCAAGCGTTTACAGCGAGACGAGTACCGATAACGGGATTGAACTCGTAACCAGCTGCAAGCTGAGCATTGGGTGAAAGCAGAGAACCGAAGCTCACTTCACCAAGAGTGTGCTGCATACCAAACTGACCCTGAATGTACCAGTGTGGCTTGAACACTTCCACTGTCTTTGCCTGCTGCTGAGCAGAGGCTGATACACTTGCTACTGCGACAAGCGCACCGAGAAAGATGTTTTTAATATTCATAGATACAAATTTTTATTAGTTTCTTTTTTGTTTAAATACTAAAGCATAATCAGTCCGTGCTGACGTTTGCAGGTGTAAAGGCTGTCAAGGAAATTCAACTGGAGTTCTTCGGCGGAGAGTGTCAAGATTTCTGCTTCTTCCACTTCATACTCTTGTTTGCTTGATGCCTCCTGCTGCATATCGACATAGTAGAGAAATAACTTTCCGTTGAGCAACTTCCATTCTCTGAAACTGATTCGGTCGGTATTGATACTGGAGAGGCCGCCTGTTGTTTCAAAGGCCATGCCCCTATGCTGCTGCATATCGTAGTACCATTTTCCGCGTAATTCAGAAACATTGATGCAAATCTTTACTTTCTTTCCCTTCGAATCGGGGAAGATTGAAAGCGTGTCGCCCTCGGTCAGTGTGCCTTTGATTTGGTCTTCAGCCTCAGCTTCGCTGTAGGAATAGGCTTTGGGATGTTCCAGCTCGTTGTTGCACAAGCGGACTATCACTGAATCGCCATCTACTTCCTGCAACACCACCAACTCGGCTTCATCGACAACTTCATCCAGCTCTTCTACCGTCAGATTGATTTTCGAGTCCTTCTTGCCTCCGCTACAAGAGCAGAGGACAAGAAGACTTGAAATCAATATTGTCGTTAGGACGTTGCGCTTAGTATTCACCTTATTTATTATTAAGGGTTCAGAGTTTTGTTTGGATTACTTCTTGGCTACGTAGTACTTGCGAGTAGCAATCTGACCATTGTAGTCAAGAGCAGAGTATGCAACTTCGTAGATGTAACCATCCTCAAGGTTGAGAGTAACATTCTGGTGAATGCCACCGTTGATAACCTTGTTCATGTTAGCACCCTTGTTAGCCTTCTGGAGAGCAGCGAGGCAGTCGCCGTTACCTTCCTGAGCTGATTCAGGAGCACCTGTCAAAGAAGCACCGATTGCATATACGTTAGTTACAGCGACATGCTTCTTGAGGCATGGAGTGATAACTTCTGCAGTGTAAGTAGTTGGGTAAACAGTGATAGTAGAAGCGTCAACAAACTTCACAGCACCACGAGTACCACCAAGCTGAGCAATCTTGTTGCCTTCAACGAAGAGAGCGATTGGCTGAACACGGTCGCTGATGTTGTTGATGAAGTTCACAAGCTTACCGTTAACCTTGTCAAGATACTTCTGGATAGTGTTGTCAATCTTGTTCTCAATGCGAGTCTCGTAAGATTCGAGGTTGCCGAGATATTCATTAACCTTAGTGAAGAGGTCAGCAAGGTCATCAACCAAAACAGCGGTGTTATTGAAGTCATAGTTGACATCATAAAGAATGTCTCTTACATCAGCAACGAAGGATACAACAATATACTTCTGGCCATCAATAATCTTTGTTTCGAGAGCATTACCATCAGCATCAAGGATTGGATCAATGTCTGTAGTAAGAGCATCAGCCTTCAAGTAAACCACAAACTGACGATTATAAACATTCTCACCATCAACAACAATAATATCAATATTTGAAATATCATTGGCTGCCTTGTCTAACATCTTAACGAGTGCATTATCTTTGATGCGTGGATTAACTGTGTTCTTGATAAATTTGTCAATGCGACGGTTAATTCTATAGATAATGTTCATTACGCTGTAGTAGCCTCTTACATACTGCTCATCCTTTGTGAGGAGCTTCTTTTCGATTGCGTTCCAGAAGTCTGGAGAGAAGCCAGGAGCCTTCACAGCAGTTGCAGCAACGCCGTAGTTAGAGTAAACGCTGCGAGTTTCGCCATCAGCGTTCTTGTACTCTGCCTTTACAGCAAGAGCTGGGAGGATGCCGTTGAACTGGCTGTAGAGAGTACCAACGAGCGTAGCAATTGATGGGAATGTACCGCTTACGTCCTTAGTCTTAACAGCAGTCTTGGCAGCGCTGAATGCATCCTTGAATGCGTTAGCAATCTTAGTGCGGTCAATCTTCACAGCCACCTTAGAGATGTCAGACTTAGAGAGGTGAGCATCTGCTGCATAGAAGCCGTTAGATACGGCACGAGTGTAACCGAAAGTGATGAGCTTAGAAGAAGGATCGAGGTTCTTCAGTTCAATACCAGAAGCTTCATCTTGGCTGTTAACCAGCTTGATAGGAGCATCGCTAAAGTCAACACCTGCAGGGTTGATGGTTACATAAATCTTACCAGCATTGTCTTCAGTATCGCTGATGAGTGTACCGGCAAAGCCATTAATCTGACCATCAACGCTACCAATCATATCGAGGTCACTCTCAGTCAGCTTAGACATAGCAGTTACAGCCGGGTCAGCATAGAATGCCTTTTCAGAAGACGGGAACTCATAGCTGTTGTCAGCCTTACCATAGTAAGCAACGAGCACGTTAGAGTTGATACCAGCAGGAATGTTGAATGTACCGTACATTGGGTTGTAAGTACCCTGAACGATTACACCTGTAATCTGGCTGTTGAGAGCATCAGCAATCTTGTCAACGGCAGTTGTAAGTTCATCAATAGCTTTCTTGTTCTCACCGATTGCAGTTGCATTGTCAGCAACGTCTTTCTTCAAGCTTGTAATATCTTCCTTGATACCATCGATTGCTTTGTTCAGAGCAGTGTTGTAGTCTTCAACCTTAGTGTCGAGGGTTTCAACCTTAGTTTCAAGTGTAGAAACCTTACCCTGAAGTTCAGAGATATTACCTTCAGCATCAGTCATTTTACCTTCGAGAGTAGAAATCTTGCCTTCAGCTTCGGTCATCTTACCTTCAAGAGTAGAAATCTTGCCTTCAGCATCGGTCATCTTACCCTCGAGAGTAGAAACCTTGCCTTCAACGATTCCGACCTGACCTTCAAGAGTAGAAACCTTGCCGTCAAGAGTAGTTACCTTACCATCGAGTGTACCAACCTTGCCGTCAAGAGTCTTAACCTTACCGTCAATAGTTGCGAGCTGACCCTTAAGATCTGCAATCTGACCAGTGATTTCAAGAACCTGAGCTTCGAGGCCAAGAACAGAAGTAGTCAGACCTGCGATAGCAACATTCTGAGCAGCATCTGCAAGTTTGTAAGCAGCTGTTACGTTAGCGATAGCAGTGTTCAGTTCGTCCTTAGTAGCGAACTTAGAAAGGTCACCTTCGTAAATCTTCTTGATTTCGATAGTAATCTTAGCGATAAGATCAGAGTAGTCAACTGGTTCACCAGGAACGAGGCTTTCAACTGTGCCAGTGAGAACACCCAGCTTGTAGAGGATGTCGTGGATAACAGCATCGAGGTCATCAATTCTCTGAGCGTTGTAAGCTGCATTGTTCAGAGCAGTAGTTGCATCCTTCTGAGCTGCAGTAATATCGCTTCTGAGCTGACCTTCGATTGTAGCAAGGTCTGTCTTTACCTTATTAATAGCTTCAAGAGCCTTGTCGAACTTCTCGTTTGCAGCCTGTGCAAGGTTGTAAGCGAGGTCTGCCTTAGCTTGAGCAGCCTCAACAGCGGCGTTAACCTTACCCAGTTCTTCTGCCAAAACAGCCTTAGTTACGAAGTTAGAGAGGTCAAGGTCTTCGATAGCCTGCTGAAGCTTGGCAATGTCAACCTTGTTTTGTGCTACGTCAGACTTGAGTGTAGAGAGGTCAGATGTAGCTTCCTGCAACTTAGCAATGTCCTTCTGAACTTCTGTGAGCGTGTTCTGAAGAGCATCCTTAGCATCCTTCAGCTCGCGGATAACCTGAGCATCGTTTACAACGTTCTTAGCGATGTTTTCAACATCTTCAGCTGTGAGTGCGCTTGGATAAGGATGAGCAGCAGCCCAGTCAGCAACAACCTTAGAAGCGATTTCAGCAACCTCTTCCGAAGTCAGAGTTGAGCAAGCGCATTTGGCAGCCTCAATCAGGTTCTTAATCTCAGCAGTTGTAGAATAGTCTTCGAGAGCATCCTTAACCTTATCATCAATCAGGCTCATCACGTCTGCTGTAGTAGAGTAAGCAGAGAGGTCGCTCTTCTTGAGAACATCCTTGATGGCTTCTGTGATAAGATTCTGAACTTCAGCCTTTGTCAGACCTTCATTGAAACCTTCGAGAGCCTTAGCAATAGCCTCGTTGATGAGGTTCTTCACAGCGTCTGTAGTAGAGTACTCAGCAAGAGCAGTCTTCACAGCGTCGTTGATAAGAGCCTTCACGTCGTTAGGAGTAGTGTAAGACTTCAGTTTCTCGTCAACAATCTGGTACACAAGGTTCTTAACCTCTGCTTCAGACAGACCGTCAACACCCTTCAGTGCGTCAGTTACAATCTTGTTTACAAGTTCCTTAACCTCAGACTCAGACAGACCATCGGTCTTCAGACCCTTCAGAGCCTCGTTGATGAGGTTGTTAACCTCAGCAGTTGTTGGGTAAGAAGAAAGAGCATCCTTGTTGAGGAGATCCTTGATGGCATCGTTGATAGCAAGAGCTACTTCAGCAGCCGACATGCCAGCTGGGTGTGAAGCCTCATACTTCTCAAGAGCGTCCTGGATAGCCTTTGTGACGAGGAGTTCAGCCTCTGCGGGTGTAATGCCGTCCTTCCATTCAGCCTTAGCAGCAGCGATGGCCTTGTCAATCATGCCCTGAACTTCAGCCTCCGAGAGGTGCTTGTCAGTTGCAGCATAAGCATTGATAGCCTTGTCAATCAAGCTCTCAATGTATGCCTGAGTTGGGATGTCAGACTTCAGTGCATAGTCAGCAAGAGCCTTAGTGATGGCAGCTTCGATGAGTTCATTAACCTCATCCTTGTTGAGAATCTGGTGGTTGTAAACCCATTCTGTTACGATAGTCTGAACATCTTCCTTAGAAAGACTTGGGTGTGCCTTCATGTAGGCATCAACGATTGTCTCAACATCTTCCTTTGTCAGACCAGGATTTGATGTCAGATAGCCTTCAATCAGATCCTTCACGTCTTGTTTAGACAAACCAGGATGTGCAGCAGCATAGTCCTTAATCATCTGCTCAACTTCAGCCTTCTGAGCTTCAGAGAGCTTAGCGATTACTTCGTTGATTGCATTAGTGATAGATGTAGCTACGTCAGATGCAGTCTGATAGGGATTGCCGTTATTAGCCAGTGCAGCTGTAATAGAAGCATCAATCAGAGACTGAATACGTTCATCCAGTGCACCGTCAGCGCAAGAGCACTGCTTGATGTTACCCAGAGCCGTGTTGATTGCGTCAATCTGGTCTTGCAGACCCTTAACCTGAGCAGCCAACAAAGACTTGAGGGAAGCATCCTGTGCATTCAGGGCATCGGTGTAACCGTTGATGAGTTCCTGCCTGTTCTGAGCAAGAGTATCCTCATCGGTGTCCTTACAAGAAGTCACAAAGCCCGCACTGGAAAGTGCCAGCGCAAGCACGAGCAAGTTTGTAAATTTTCTTCTCATGTTGTTTAAAAAAAATTATAAAGTGGTTAATAATAAAAATTGGTTTCTACGCGCATATACATTATTATATAATATGGAGTGCAATAACACTAAAATCGGGACAAATTTAGTAATAAAAACTTTCTCGCTCTTCATAAAGCCACACAAATAACTATATTTTTAAGAAAAATTCACACTTAAAAGACGCATTTACTTAGAAATAGTTGTCAAAAGTACATACTTTTAAGAAAATTACCATCAACAGCCATCAAAGACAACACAGCTTTTTTATTAAAGAAAACGTAAAATCTGCTGGCAAATTGCTTGAGTTTCGACATATTTCTGTTAAATTTGCAAACCTAAAGACATCAAGCAGCAATCATGACTATTTTCAGACGATTAACGCTCATTGCCATGCTACAGAGCTGTTCACTGGGAGCCTATGCACAAGTGGAGCCATCATGGGAAGACTTTGCAGAGCAGTCGATGGACGAAGCAGAGGAAGACAGCGAGGCTGGCCACGAGCAACTGGCAGAACTTCTGTCACATCCCATCAACCTAAACCAGGCGAGCGTGGAAGAACTGATGCAACTACCGTTTCTGAACGAAGAGCAAGCACGCGACATTGTCTTCTACCGATTCATGCACGGTCCCCTGCGAAGCACAGGCGAACTGATGTTCATCGAGACCCTCAGCAAACAAGACCGAGACAACCTGCAACTGTTCTGCTATGCAGGAGAACCAGAACAGGACAACAACAGGCTGACCGCAAGTAAATTATTGAAGTACACACAGCACGAACTCATCCTGCGGACAGACATACCATTCTATTATAAGGCGGGGCAGCAGGACTACTCAGACGAAGTGCTTGCCAAGTACCCCAACCGCAAATACCGGGGCGACCCGCTTCACGGAGTGTTCAGGTACAGACTGAGCAGCATGAACCACCTGTTCGCAGGGGTACAGATGGAGAAAGACGCTGGAGAGCGCGGCATCGACTTCCTGTCGGCACACATCATGCTGAAGGACATACAGACAGGGCGGCAGAGCTGCATCCGGGAAGCCATCTTGGGCGACTACCGCGCACACTTCGGGCTGGGACTGGCCATCAACAACAGCATCAACTTTGGCAAGGCCATGATGATTAACAGCCTCGGACGCATTGACCGAGGATTCAGCAAGCACTCCTCGACGATGGAGACCGGCTACCTGAGAGGTGCAGCCATCCGCTTCCGATACAAAAGCCTCACGGTGTCGGCTCTTGGCAGTTACAACAAGAAAGATGGAACATTCTTGTCCGACTCTACAGGCATTTCGTCCCTGAAGACCGACGGGCTGCACCGCACACCCCTGGAGCGGAGCAAGAAGCACAACATCAGTGAGGTAACAATAGGCGGAAACATCCATTGGGAATGGAAAAGCCTGCAATTATCTGCCACAGCCATCAGCACGCACTACTCTATCCCGCTGAAGCCCAAATGGGACACACCTGCCACACTGTACAGAAAGTACAATGCGCAGGGGCAGAATTTTCAGGTATATAGCGTAGGATATGCGTGGCAATGGCAAAGACTGCGATTTGCAGGAGAGACCGCGATGAGCCATGCCGCAGGACTCGACACAGGCGCGGGAAGACAGCAGGGAGTCGCCACGCTCAACACCCTGCAATACAGAATCAGCCATCAACACACCCTCAGTTTGGCAGTGCGCTATTATGGAGCAAAATTCGTCAGCATCAACGGAAAAGCCTTTGGCGAAAACGCCTCTCCACAGAATGAGGAAGGTGTGTTCATTGCATGGAAAACGAGCATGATACCAGGACTGAACCTTGACACCTACGTCGATTTGATGTATTTTCCCTGGCTCAAATACGGTGTGAGCAATCGGTCATACGGTGTGGACGGCATGGTGCAGGCTTCCTACCGGTACAGCCAACGGAGCAGATGGCTAATCAGATACAAGTTGAAGTCGAAGCAAAAAGATTTCAACTATGGCGAGGACACGCAAGAAGAAGAGGAAATCGGGACAAACGAGGCTGGCACTGCCATGCGCTACAACAGAAAGCACAGCTTAAAAATTCAGCACAACTTGTCGGTGGGGAAATCGTGGACTTTTAGGACAATGCTGAATGGCTGCATTGTAGATACAGGCCACGATGCAGCGGAGAAAGGCTTTTCGGTGGGCGAACATATCAGATGGACGGGGCACAACGAAAGGCTTAGGCTGGACTTTGCCATCACGTTCTTCAACTCCGATTCTTACAACGCCCGCATCTACAGCTACGAACCGTCCCTGCTATACAGCTTCGGCCTTACGTCTTATTTTTACAAGGGTATCAGGAGCATTGCCATGGTCAACTGGAACATCTACAAGAAGTTGACCTTTACAGCCAAGTTCGGACTCACCAAGTATTTCAACAGGGACAGCATCGGCACAGGCACCGAACTAATTGCTGCCAACCACAGGGAAGATTTGCAACTGATGGTGCGCTGGAAGTTTTGAAGCTGCAAAACCGAAGAAAAGGGGAATTATGTGCAATATCCTTAAAAGAAGTAGGCAATACGCCGCGCTCGCGTAGGCAATGAAGTGTGTCAGATTGCCTACGCGAGCGCGACGCATTGCCTACACGAGCGAGCACATTTCTATATGCAACAGCCTCAGAATGTTTCAAATACTCTTTTTGAAGCAGTTACAGCGTGTGATTTTTTGTGTTGCAAACGTCTGCCGCCTCCAATTCATATTCTTTAACAATAAAAGGTGCTCACCCAAAGCCAAGTTGGGCGAGCACCTTTCATTCACGACAGGTAGCAGACGCTATCTTTGTTCCAAAAGTCTGATTCCGCGTTGGGGCACTTTTTCTACTGCGTAAAAAGCGGCAACAGTTGTTCCCAATGGTCGCACAGGGACTGCATGGAGGGGAAGAGCAAATTGGCCCCCTGCGACAACAAAGCCTCATCGGGAAGCGGCCCCGTGTTGACAGCGATGGTGAACACCCCTGCCGCAACAGCTGCCTGAACACCCAGGGGGGCGTTTTCCACCACAATGAAATTGGACGGGGAGAAGGTTCCGCCCTGGTAGCGGGCGTACTTCTGCATCCCCATCAAGTAAGGTTCGGGGTTGGGCTTTCCCATTTTCACGTCGAAAGCTGTGACCATGAGTTCGGGACGGAAGATGTCGGGGAAATGGGTATTCAGTCGTCCCAGCAGGGTTTTCTGCCCTGAGCCGGTGACAATCATGGGCGTGATGCCCGAAGCCTTCACCTTCTGCAGCAGTTCGTAAGCCCCCTGCATGGGTTCGGCCTTGGGGCAACGGTTGAAAAGCTCTGCCTTGTAAGCATAGATTTCAGCAACCTCTTCGGGGGTGGCATCGTGCCCCCGCTCGCGCTGCGACACGATGTTGATGGTGCCGGCACCAGTGCGTCCCTCGTGCATGTAGGCTTCCTCCAGCGGAAAGTTCTTGAAACCGAAATGGAGCATGGTTTCATGCCAGCTGACGGCATGGTTTTTCATGGAGTCGTAGAGCACGCCGTCCATGTCGAACATGACGGCCTTGAGGTGGACGGGACCGTATGCGTGAAGTGCCTGAAGTATTTGTTCGTTGGTCATTGGCTGTCACTCTTGAAGGAAATCGCTGACCAAGGATTCGGCCTCAACCTCGGCAACCTGCAAGTTGTCGTTGATAATAATCTCATCGAACTGGGAAGCAAAAGACAGTTCGTACTCGGCTTTCCGCAGCCGTTCCTCGATGATTTCGGGCGCGTCCGTGCCACGTCCTTCCAGACGGCGGCGCAGTTCCTCGACCGATGGGGGCTGGATGAAGAGGGACAGGGCCTGCTTGCCGTAGATTTTCTTGATGTTGAGGGCACCTTTCACATCGACATCGAAGATGATGTTCTGCCCATCGGCCAGCTGTTTGTCAACCTGCGACTTGAGTGTGCCGTAGAACTTGCCTGGATAGACCTCTTCGTACTCCACGAAATCGCCGCCCCTCACGTGTTCGTCAAACTGGGCCTGAGAGAGGAAGAAATACTGTTCGCCATCGGTCTCGTCCCCGCGTGGCGGGCGTGTTGTGGCCGAAACGGAGAAACGCAAATCGAGGTCGGTTTCCTCTTGGAGATATTTCACGATGGTGCTTTTGCCGCTACCAGAGGGGGCGGCACAAATGATGAGTTTACCTTGCATAGTCTGAAAATAAGAATTGGTTAGAAAAATGTGGAGGATGACAGGAGCATTACATGACGTTGAGCACTTGCTCCTTAATCTGTTCGAGTTCGTCCTTCATACGAACCACGATGTTCTGCATCTCGGCCTGATTGGACTTGCTGCCAGTGGTGTTGATTTCACGCCCCATCTCCTGAGCAATGAAGCCCAGCTTTTTGCCTTGCCCCTTGCCCTCGTTCATGGTCTCCACGAAATAGCGCAAGTGGTTGGAGAGGCGTTGCTTTTCTTCAGAGATGTCGAGTTTCTCAATGTAATAAATCAGTTCCTGCTCCAGACGGTTCTTGTCGTAGTCGGTGCCAATCTGCTGTTCCAACGTATCGACAATGCGCTGCCGAATCTTCTCGGTACGGCCCTGTTCGTAGGGTTCAATGCTGGAGAGCAAAGCGGTGATGTTGTCAATCTTCTCCTGGAACTTCTTGGCCAGTGCCCTGCCCTCTTGCTTGCGGAACTCGACGAGGTTCTGCACGGCTTCTTCTGCCACGCGGCGTGCCACGACCCACTCCTCGTCGGTAAGTTCTTCCACCTCTGTGCGCAACATCACATCGGGCATCCGCACCAAGGCACGCATCCAGTCGCTGGCGGTGTTGCGCTCGTTGGAAGCATCAAGCCCCAACTGTTCAGACAGTGCCTGCATCTGGCGGAAATACTCTGTGGCAAGTGCCACATTGATAGGGGCTGCATTGGTAGCCTCAGACTTTTCCACCCAGATGCTGAACTCCACCTTGCCTCGCTCCAGTTCGGTCTGGATAAGCTGGCGAAGCTCCATCTCCTTCTCACGGTAGATAGGGGCAATGCGAGTGGTCATGTCGAGTGCCTTTGAATTGAGCGACTTAATTTCTGCGTGGATTTTCTTTCCTTGAAATTCGGCTACGCTCTTGCCGTAGCCCGTCATCGATTGTATCATAAAACGAGTATGTTTTTATCTGTTAAAAAGAATTCGTAAAAACAAAACGGTTGCAAAGGTACGGAATAAATCTGAATAAGAGAATGCGAAATCTAAAAAGTAACCCGTTTTTAGGTTTTTTGGCGAAGAAAACTTGGTGAATCCTTGGAGTTATACTAACTTTGCACTTTATTTACATAGGAAATGGCTTGTATATTACACATAGAAACAGCAGCAGAGGAATGTAGCGTGGCCGTAAGTCAAGAAGGAGCGGTCATCTACCATGCCGACAGCCGACACACGGAGACTGAAACAGAAGCGGCACCATCACACAAGGACAAGAAATCGCTGAGCGGACACGCTGGCATACTGGGCACACTGGTTGACGAAGCCCTTTCTTTCACAGACAACCATGCCATACCGTTTGACGCGGTGGCCGTCAGTGCTGGCCCTGGCAGCTATACGGGGCTGCGTGTCGGTGTCAGCATGGCAAAAGGCATCTGCTACGGACGCGACCTCAAACTCATAGCGCTGCCAACACCGCAAATACAATGTGTCCCCTTTCTGCTTTCACACGATGACATTCCGGAAGACTCGCTCATCTGCCCCATGCTGGATGCCAGACGTATGGAGGTCTATACCGCACTCTACACACGGGGACTGAAGCCCGTCATCGACATTTGCGCGAAGGTGATTGACGAGCAGTCGTTCTTGGAACAGTTGGCCGAACACCCCATCTACTTCATGGGCAACGGCGCACCGAAGTGCAAAGCCGTGATTTCTCACCCCAATGCCCACTTTGTGGACGATGTGCCCTTGGCTGCCAAATACATGTCACCACTGGCAGAGCGGAAGTTCCTGCGTGGAGAATTTGAAGATGTTGCTTATTTTGAACCCAATTACCTAAAAGAATGGACTACAACACACAAAGACCCAAACTCATAATGCCTGAATACGGGCGATACATCCAGGAGATGGTGGACTACTGCAAGACGATTGCAGATGCCAGCGAGCGGCAGCACTGCGCCGAAAGCATCGTGGCTGTCATGGCCAGCATGTCGGAGAAAAGCGGTGATGATGCCGATTTCAAGACAAAGCTGTGGAACCACTTTGCAGCCATCGCAAACTACGAACTCGACATTCAATACCCCGTCCCCATTGAGCGAGAGGATGCCATTGGCAGCAACCGCGAGCGCATTCCCTATCCGCAGAAGAAGATTGAGCGCAGGCATTATGGAGCCATTGTGGAGAAGTTCACGAAGGCTTTGGCTGAAGAGACCGACGAGGAAAAGCGTTACGAGATGGCCAAGCTGATAGCCAACCACATGAAGCGCGACCTGTCGAACTGGAATGTAGATGCCATGAGCGATGCTAAAGTGGCAGAAGACCTGGAGCAATACACAGGCGGAAAGGTTGTGCTGAACCCGGAAACGTTCCAGTTCATCAGTGACGGCGAATTGCTTAGTAGCCTTATTTCAACAACCGTGAAGAAGAAAAAGAAGAAATAATGGAACAATTTGTCATTGAAGGCGGACATAAGCTGCATGGCGAAATCACACCACAGGGTGCCAAGAACGAGGCTCTGGAGGTTATCTGTGCCGTATTGCTTACAGCCGAGCCTGTCATCGTGAGAAACGTGCCAGACATCCTCGATGTGAACAACCTGATTAACCTGCTGAGCAAGATGGGGGTGTCGGTCACACCGTCGGGCAACCATGAATGGACTTTCCAAGCGTCCCAGCTTGACAAGAACTATCTTGGCAGCCAAGAGTTTGTGCAGCGTTGTGCCAGTCTGCGTGGTTCCATTCTGACCCTTGGGCCGTTGCTCGGACGCTTCCACCACGCTTGTGTGGCTAAGCCAGGCGGCGACCAGATTGGCCGCAGACGACTGGACACCCACTTCATCGGCATACAGAACTTAGGCGCAAAATTCAACTACGACCTTGCGCGTGGCGTATATGACATTGATGCCCACGAACTGAAGGGTGAATATATGCTGCTGGATGAAGCCAGCGTTACCGGCACGGCCAATATCATTATGACGGCAGTCCTGGCTCAGGGAACGACCACTATCTACAACGCTGCCTGTGAGCCATACATCCAGCAATTGTGCAAGATGCTGAATCGCATGGGAGCCAAGATAACAGGCGTGGGGTCGAACCTGCTGACCATAGAGGGTGTTGACGTGCTGCACGGCACGGAGCACACCATCCTGCCCGACATGATTGAGGTTGGTTCATTCATCGGCATGGCGGCCATGACGAGCAGCGAACTGACCATCAAGCACGTGGCATACGAGCATCTGGGCATTATTCCAACGATGTTCAGTCGCCTGGGCATTCAGATGGAGCACAGAGGAGACGACATATACATTCCAGAACAAGCACACTACGAAGTACAGTCGTTCATGGACGGCAGCATCATGAACATTTCCGATGCACCATGGCCAGGACTAACCCCCGACCTGCTCAGTGTCATGCTGGTAGTGGCAACACAGGCCAAGGGCAGCGTGCTGATACACCAGAAAATGTTTGAAAGTCGCCTGTTCTTTGTGGACAAGCTGATTGACATGGGGGCACAAATCATCCTCTGCGACCCCCACCGCGCAGTTGTCGTGGGGCACGACAACCAGCGGAAACTGCGCGCAGCCAAGCTGTCGAGTCCCGACATCCGTGCCGGTATTGCCCTGCTGATTGCCGCCATGGGCGCACAAGGCACCAGCGTCATCAGCAACATTGAGCAGATAGACCGTGGATATGAAGACATCGAGGGACGACTGACCGCCCTGGGTGCAAGCATCAAACGTGTATGATACATAAGGAAGACTGCTATAAGATAGGAAAAATCACCAAGCCACACGGTCTGAAAGGGGAGGTAAACTTCATGTTCACCGATGACATTTGGGACCGCGTTTCGGTTTCTCACCCTAATGCACCTCATGCTGAAGGACAGGGTGAGATGCTGATATGTGAGGTGGACGGCATCCTCGTGCCCTTTTTTATAGAAGAATATCGTTTCCGCAGCGATTCTGTGGCCTTGGTGAAATTTGAAGACCTAAACTCTGCTGACGCGGTGCAGTTTCTGGTCAACAGCGATGTTTATTTTGAGAATAAATATCTTGACGAAAGTGAAGAAGAGGCCGTTTCGCTTAACTTCTTCATCGGATTCAGAATGATTGACGGCACTGACAACGCGGAAATAGGAACCATCGCGGACATAGACGACAATACAGACAACTGGCTCTTCATTGTGGAACGACCCGACGGAAGTGAAGTAATGATACCCGCACACGAAGAATTTATCAAAGAAATCAGGCAGGACGAGAGAGAAATGGTTATGGACCTACCGCTTGGACTGCTTGACTTATAAAACCAGAATACATGAAACGAATTTGCATATTAGGTTCAACAGGCTCCATTGGCACACAAGCCCTGGAAGTGATAGAAGAACATAGCGACCTGTACGAGGCATACGTGCTTACAGCATACAACAATGCAGACCTGGTCATTGAACAGGCACGCAAGTTTAAGCCGGAGGCAGTGGTCATTGCCAATGAAAATAATTATAATAAGGTACGCGATGCACTGGCCGACCTGCCCATCAAGGTGTATGCAGGAGCAAAGGCCCTGTGTGAAGTGGTGCAGAATGAAAACGTGGACATCGTGCTGGCCAGCATGGTGGGGTTTGCCGGACTTGAACCGACCATTGCTGCCATCAAAGCCAAAAAAGTTATTGCATTGGCAAACAAGGAGACACTGGTGGTAGCAGGTGACCTTATCACTCGATTGGCAAACGAATATCAGGTTCCCATTTTGCCTGTTGACTCGGAACACTCGGCCATTTTCCAATGTCTCGAACCCGGCAACAGGATTGACAAGATTTTGCTCACATGCTCAGGTGGTCCTTTCCGAAAAATTTCCAAAGAACAAATACAGCACGTTACCAAGAGCGATGCGCTGGCTCATCCCACATGGAACATGGGGGCAAAAATCACCATAGATTCAGCCACACTGATGAACAAGGGCTTTGAAGTCATTGAGGCCAAATGGCTCTTTGGCGTGAAACCCGAACAAATACAAGTGGTCGTTCATCCACAAAGCGTCATTCACTCAGCCGTACAATTTGAGGACGGAGCCGTCAAAGCACAGCTTGGTGTGCCTGATATGCGCTTGCCCATTCAGTATGCCTTTTCTTATCCCAAGCGACTCACACTCTCTGGAGAGCGGCTTGACCTGTTTGCCACCAAAGACCTCACTTTTGAAGCACCCGACACAGACCGCTTCCCCTGTCTGCGTCTTGCTTACGAGGCACTGCACCAAGGTGGCAACATGCCGTGTATTGTCAATGCTGCCAACGAAATCGTAAACCGCGCATTCATCGATGACCATATTGCTTATCCACGCATTGCTGAAATCATTGAAAAGACAATGAGCCAAATTGAATACTCCACAGAGTCATCGCTTGAAGTTTATTTAGAAACAGACAAAAAAGCCAGGGCTTACGCTTCTTCTTTGCTCTAACAAACGTATGCTCATTCATTATATATAAATATAGAAAACATGGAAACAGTACTGATAAAAGCTTTTCAACTCATAATTGCCCTCTCACTCCTCATCGTGCTTCACGAAGGTGGGCACTTTCTTTTTGCAAAACTCTTTAAGACCCGTGTAGAGAAGTTCTACTTGTTTTTTGACTACAAATTTCATCTGTTCAGCACATACTCCAACTGGTTTCGCAAACTGCGCGGCAAGGCTCCAGTGCCCCACCGCAAGGACAAGAACGGAAAGGAACTGGACGAGTATGAATATGACGGCACAGAATATGGCATTGGCTGGATTCCTCTGGGCGGCTATGTAAAGATAAGCGGCATGATTGACGAGTCTATGGACAAGGAGCAAATGGCTCTTCCACCCAAGCCATGGGAGTTTCGCACAAAACCAGCATGGCAACGTTTGCTCATCATGCTGGGAGGTATCATCATGAACTTCCTCACCGCATTCTTCATCTACTCAATGGTTCTGTTCTATTGGGGTGAACAATATGTCAAGAGTGAAGACATGGTTTACGGACTGAAATTCTCAGAAGCAGCCAAGAAAGACGGGTTCCGCGATGGAGACATCGTCATTAAGATTGATGACGACAAAATAGAGTCGTGGGAAGCCAAGTATTTGCAAAACATATCTAACGCAAAGACTGTGACTGTATTGCGTGCTGGCAAGGAAGTCGTCATCAACCTTCCTGAAGACATGAACCTGATTGACATGCTCCAGCAAGAACCGCGTTACGCATCTATTCTTTTACCCATGGAAGTCGATAGTGTGATGCCAAGTTCACCTGCGGAAAAGGCTGGCCTCAAGAAGGGCGACAAAATCACATCGCTCAACGGCAATATCATTGCAGACTTCAATGATTTCCACACACAACTACTTATGCTTCAAGATATGCTGACAGACGAGTCTTCCCACGCAGACAGCCTGAAACAGCGATCTGTCACCATGGTCATCAATGGAACAGACACCGTAAAGGCCGTACTGACCCCGGAATTTACGCTGGGTTTTGCCAACAAAACTCCATATCTTGACAAAATCTCCACACGTGAATACGGACTCCTTGAATCCTTCCCTGCAGGCATCAAGTTGGGCTACGAAACACTGGCCAGCTATGTTGACCAAATGAAATACCTCTTCACACCCAAGGGGGCACGTAGCGTGGGCGGCTTCATCGGCATTGGCAACATCTTCCCCGATGTCTGGGATTGGCAACGTTTCTGGCTGCTGACAGCATTCCTTTCTGTGGCTTTGGGATTCATGAACGTGTTGCCCATTCCGGCTCTCGATGGCGGTCATGCCGTTTTCGCCATCTACGAAATCGTCACACGCAGAAAACCCAGTGAAAAAGTGCTCGAAAAGGCACAATACATCGGAATGATTCTACTCATCGGACTGATGATTTTGGCACAAGCTAATGACATTTTAAGACTATTTGGTTTGTAAAAGAAAGGTTCCCATGAAAATACTCGCTGTTGGCATGAACTATGCCGCACACATCAATGAGTTGCACAATAAAAAAGAACAGAATGCGTTAATACCATTAGAGCCAGTCATTTTCTCAAAACCCGACTCGGCCATCATTCAGCCAGGCAAACCCTTCTTTGTCCCCGATTTTGCCGAGCGTTTCGACTATGAGACAGAAATTGTCGTGCGCATCAACAGAGCTGGCAAAGACATTGGCGAGCGATTTGCACACCGCTATTATGATGAAGTCACCGTCGGCATAGACTTTACGGCTCGCGACCTTCAGCAAAAGCTGCGCACCCAAGGACTGCCCTGGGAACTCTGCAAGGGGTTCGATGGCAGTGCGGGCATCGGCAAATTCATAAAAGTGGAAGATTTAGGCACAGACGTACAAAGCATTGATTTCCATCTAAACAAAAACGGAAAGACCGTACAAAGCGGAAACACCCGCGACATGCTTTTCACCATAGACCAAATCATTGCATACGTCAGCCGATTCTTCATGCTGAAGACAGGCGACTTGCTCTTTACTGGCACCCCCATAGGCGTGGGGCCAGTAGCAGAAGGCGACATACTCGACGGATTCATTGGCAACACACAATTACTCCACTTGAGAATCAAATAAAAAACAGAATAATCGGTAAAAGCACAAATACCCATGGCAAAGAAACTCTTTACATTATTAATATTATCCGCATTGACCATTACGCTCAATGCTGCAAACACATACGCAGAGCACTCGGTTCTTTCCTCTGGCAGATGGGTTAAGATACGTGTGAACAATGCTGGAGTTTACCAACTCACAGCCAGTCAATTGTCAGGAATGGGATTTGGGAATCCAGCCACTGTTCGTCTCTTTGGCTACAATCTGCCCATATTGCCAGAAGCAAACATCGAAGACATCAGCGACGATTTGACAGAAATTCCGCTGTGGCGACGCAGTGACGGAACACTGCTCTTCTATTCATGCGGTCCTACACAATGGAATCGTGTCAGCACATCGAACAACCGATTCACTCATCAAAACAACCCATACTCCAACTATATCTACTACTTCCTCACAGAAGGAACCCCTGCTACGTTCAGGCAAGAAAGTCCCTCTACAACTCCTGTCCACACAACGACTACTTTCCCTGAACATTCACTCATTGACACAGACGAATTTTCATTTCTCAACGTTGGGCGCACCTTCTTTGAATCCTACGAATTTGGAAACAACACCAGCAAAACTTACATGCTGAACACACCTGACATCACGGATGGCTCCATCTACCTGAACATTCAATTTGCTTCGACAGGTGCTTCAACCCTTTATGTTTCTGCCAACGGGAACAATCTGACTTCCAAGACTTACACAGAACCTGCCAGTCACAGTGTGGCCAGAGTGAACAGTATCGCAACAAGCATATCGGACAACAATTCAAACACTGCCAACATCACGCTCAACCACAAAGCCTCATCAACAGCCGTAACAGGCCATCTCGACTACATTCAGGCAAGCTACACCCGCAAACTCAATCTCAGCGGGCTTTCCTACCTGGCGTTTCGCATCAACAATGCATCTATCAGCACAGCAACCATCACAGGCGCACAAAGCGACACCAAGGTCTGGAAAATAACAACCCCCGCTTCCACCTGCGAACAAAAAGGCAACCTTTCTGGCACAAACTACGTGGTTGGGCTTGTCAACGAAGATGGCGACGAATACGTGGCGGTCAATGTCAATGCAACTTTTCCAGCACCAGAGGTTGTTGGAGAAATCGCCAATCAAGACCTCCACAGCTGCAAAGACATCGAATTTGTCATCATCGTTCCTGAAAACAACCGCTACACTGTGCAGGCACAACGACTTGCCGATGCACATACCTCCAAAGAAGGCATGAAGTGCCTTGTCGTCAGAGCAGACCAAATCTACAATGAATTTTCATCTGGTACTCCTGATGCCACAGCTTACCGTCGCTTCATGAAGATGCTTTACGACAAAGCCCAAAACGACGGTAGCATCAGGGCACCGCGCAACCTCTTGTTCTTTGGAGCTTGCTATTGGGACAACCGGCTGATGACTCCAACGATGAAACAGAAGTCACAAGCCGACTACCTCCTGTCATACGAATCCGACAATGCCATATCTTCGACAGAGAGCTACCTCTGCGAAGAATACTATGGCCTGCTCCAAGACAAAAGTGGAAGCAACCCGCTGAAAGAAGCAGCACAAATTGGCGTTGGCCGTTTGCCTGTCACAGACCTTACGACAGCCACAAACGTCGTGACAAAACTCATCAAATACATCAACAACGAAAATACCGGAGCATGGAAAAACACCATCTGCTTCATGGGAGACGATGGTGACAACAACATTCACATGGAAGATGCAGAAAGTGTCATCGACAGCATACAGCCCTGCTATCCCAAGTTCCGATACAAACGAATCTATTGGGACCACTACCCCATTGTGAAAACCTCCACGGGTAGTTCCTATCCTACTGTGCTCGAAGAAATAAACAAAATCATGCTCGATGGAGCACTGGTCATGGACTACACAGGACATGGTTCGGCTTCTCTCCTCTCGCATGAGCAAGTGCTGAAGACCGAAAACTTCCAGAAATGGTCTTCGCCCAAACTTCCGCTATGGATTACAGCAGCTTGTGACGTAACCCCCTACGACATGAACAAAGAAGACCTGGGAACAGAAGCCGTGTTCAACCCACGCGGAGCTGCCATGGGATTCATCGGAACTGCACGTACTGTCTATTCCACACAAAACCGAGTGTTCAACCGCAACTTCATGAAGCAAGTATTGGGTAGCGACCGAAATGGCCGACGCTACACCATTGGTGAGGCACTTTCGCAAGCTAAAGCAATCATTGCTACAGGCAAGAACATCAGCAATCGCGATGCACTGAACAAAACACACTTCGTTCTGATTGGCGACCCAGCCATCACACTTGCTACCCCCACCTATAATATCAAGGTTGACCAAATCAACGGAAAGGCAGTCAACGAAAACGACCAGCCTACCATCAGTGCGGGCGATGTTGTCACCGTGACAGGCCACATTGAAGACGAAAGCGGCAATCCCGTGACAGACTACAACGGAACAGTGGAACCCATCGTGTACGACAACCTTGAAACCATCAAGTGCCACAACAATGCTGCAGCCGACACAGCCTTTGTTTACCAAGACCGCACACGTACCCTCTTTGCTGGCTCCGAAACTGTTTCAGGAGGGCAGTTCACATTCAAGTTCCCCGTTCCGCTCGACATCAACTACAGCAACGAGGCAGGTCTGATTAACCTCTATGCCAACAACGGACAGACAGAAGCACACGGAAATTGCAACGACTTCATCGTGGGCGGCACAGGCAACTACGTGCAAGACGGCAATGGCCCCACCATCACCGCCTACCTCAACAGCGAAGACTTCTACGACGGCGACGATGTGAACGAAACCCCCTATCTTTACCTGAAGCTCCACGACCCAGACGGCATCAACACCACAGGCAATGGCATTGGGCACGACATCGAAATCATCATCGACAACGACGAACAGAAAACCTACAGCCTCAACAAATACTTCACGCCATCCACAGGCGGATATGCTGAAGGCACAGTGGGCTACAGCATTCCCGAACTGGAAGAAGGAGAACACACCATGCTGATACGTGCTTTCGACATCCTCAACAACATGGGCAGCACCACACTCAACTTCAATGTCGTAAAAGGACTGAAACCCGATGTTTCCTACCTCGCAGTCACAGCTCCCATTCGCGACAACGCCACCCTGCGCGTCTATAGCGACCGCAAAGGCTCCATCCTCAACGTGAACCTCTGGATTTACGATATGCACGGAAAACTTCACTATGCACAGACGCTTTCGGGCGAAGAAAACATTGGGGACTACTACGAATTTGACTGGAACATTACAGGCACAGTGGGTCTTGTGCCCCCAGGCATCTACATTGCCCGCGTAGGCATTTCCACAGCCGACGGTGAAGAATGCAAAATCTCCAAGAAAATATTTGTAGTTGGAACACAAAAATAAACGCAACAACGTAAAAATCGCAACAATAGAATGAAAAGAAACGCATTAATACTGATTGCACTCTGCTGCGTCCTCTGTGCCAAGGCACAGGACGTGAAGAACCAACTCAACCCCGTCAACTACGGAGTCACCTCTCTCCTCATCGCCCCCGATGCACGTGCAGGTGGTCTGGGTGATGTCGGTGTAGCTACAGACCCTGATGTCAACTCGCAATATTGGAACCCTGCCAAATACCCCTTCTGCATCAGCCGTGCAGGAATCTCACTCAACTACACCCCTTGGTTGCGCCGACTGGTCAACGACATCGACCTTGCCAACCTCACAGGCTACCTCCGTTTGGGCGAATACAACGCCCTCTCAGCCTCCTTGCGTTACTTCTCGCTGGGCGAAGTCATTGCTGATGGCGACTTCACCGTCAAGCCCTACGAATTGGCATTCGACATCGCCTATTCGCGTATGTTGAGCGAAACATTCTCCGCAGCCGTAGCTCTGCGTTACATTCGCAGCGACCTTGGTTGGAAAGACAGCGGCATCACGCCAGGCAACGCATTCTCAGCCGACGTAGCCATCTACCACAACGGCTACCTCAACCTCGGCAGCCGTGAATGTCAGATGGGCTGGGGTCTCAACATCAGCAACATCGGCAGTAAAATATCCTATGATGAAGGTAACACCAGCGAATTTCTTCCCACCAACCTCCGTCTCGGTCTCGCTTTCATGATTCCTTTCGACGAATACAACACGCTCACCATTTCAGCCGATGCTAACAAGCTGCTCGTCCCCACCCGTCCCACCTTTGAGCAATACCTCGAACAGACAGGAGCCAACAATCAGGACTACTCAGGCTATCGTGCATGGCTCGAAGGCGAAGGCTACTACAACGTATCCTCCATTTCCGGAATCTTCAAGTCCTTCAGCGACGCACCAGGCGGATTCAAGGAAGAACTGCAAGAAATCCAGTGGTCAGCCGGTCTGGAATATTCCTACAACAACCAGTTCTTCGTCCGTGGTGGTTATCACTACGAACACCCCAACAAGGGTAACCGCAAATACTTCACCATCGGTGCCGGTTTCAAGATGTCCGTCTTCGCCATCGATGCAGGCTATGTCATTTCCACCGCACAAAGCAATCCGCTCGACCAGACTCTTCGTCTCTCGCTTTCCTTCGACATGGACGGCATCAGAGACTTGCTGGGCAAACGCAGATAAGGAGACAACATCATGGCAAGTAAAATCCGTATAGGCATGGGCTACGATGTCCACCAGCTCGTCCCTGGGCGCGACCTCTGGATTGGCGGTATCAAGCTGGAACACACAATGGGGCTGCTGGGACACAGCGATGCCGACGTACTCATCCACGCCATCTGCGATGCCATCCTTGGTGCAGCCAACTTGCGCGACATAGGCTACCACTTCCCGCCCAAGAAAGGCAACGAGTTTGAGAATATCGACTCCAAGATACTGCTCCGCAAGACCATTGACCTCGTGGCAGAGAAAGGCTACCACATCGGCAACATCGACGCAACGGTCTGTGCCGAGCGCCCCAAGCTCAATCCCCACATTCCGCAGATGCAAACTACTCTTGCCGTGGTCATGGGCATCGACCCCGACGACATTTCCATCAAAGCCACCACAACCGAAAAGCTCGGTTTCACGGGACGCGAAGAAGGCATCAGCGCCTACGCCGTCGCACTGCTACAGAAAGACTAATACACCCCACACTTATTAATATGCCCCCGAAAGTTCTTGCTTGACTTTCGGGGGCATTCTTCTTGTGCTTTTCGGAAAGACTCCGACCGCTACACGCCCAAGTACAGGTTGATGAGCGTCGTAATGTCCAGCAGATTCACATTTCCGTCGCCATTCACGTCTGCTGCGGGAACATTCGTCACAGAATCCAGATACAAATTGATGAGCGTCGTAATGTCCAGCAAGTCCACCTTGCCATCTTCATTGACATCGCCTGGCAGCTGTGGTTTTGGCTCAGAGAGCAACAGCAAGCGGAATTTGTCGGCCTTGAACCAGCGTGCAGATTCCAGCCCTATGGTGTAAGTGCCCTTTTTGCAATACGTATAGAGCGTGAGCGGAACACCCAGTGTGCGGTCAATCAACACAGGCGACTGAAGCACAGCATTGCCAAACACAAGGTTCACCCAGGTGTCGCCCTCCCAACCGCCACCAGAGGCCACAGTGGCCGAGAGCGCATAGTACCCCTCCTTCGTGATGCTGATGTCCTGCTTGCAGTAGAACGTGCCATTGCCACCCGGCGACCACGCATTGAAAATGTGCGTACCGTCCATGCCCGTGAAGTAACGTCCATTGCCGTTCTGCTCATTCTCCCACGAAGCAAACGCCTCTTCTGCCTCGGCTGCCGTAGAGACCGTCCAGCCATATACACTGTGGTTCTCGCCGTTCACATTGTCGCCCAGATTGCGGGCAATGCCCATCTTCTCAAACGACGGATTCTTTATCTTTGACGAAGTATAGTCGCGCTCCACATCATAGCCAGCCCACTCCGCTTGGATGGCATCCATTGCCTCTGCCAACTGGCGAATGGCGGCATCCGCCGTGGAGTATCGCACAGGAACAGCCAGAGCATCCACCAGACCGCTGTAGCACACGTCCGAGAGCGGATAGTTCAAGCAAGTCATGGCGCGATTGAACGTCTCCACATATTTATTATATAGAGCAACCTGCGTTTCCGACAAGAAAAGCCAGTCGCTCAAGTCCGTCTCGTAAGTCGTGCCAGCATCCAGCGAATAGTTCTCATTCCACGCCACATTCACATAGTGGTTGCTGGCCTTCAGCTTGAAGGCATCGGGCCGCGACCATCCCGTCTGCAAGCTAAACGATGTAGCACCCGAACTGTTCTGCGTGTGACAATAGTAGCTGAAGTTCTTCCAGCCCAGCACCAGCCGATAACCATTGTCCGTGGAAAACGTGCGCGTGTCGCCATCGCCCCACATACCCCACGGCGTGGCATCCGCAACAAAGGGCACCAGTGCGCCCGTCTCGTTCAGGAAATAGCCCGAACCCACATTGTAGAGATAGCGATACGTGCCGCCAGCCGTCTCCGTCTCGCCCTCCCAGAAGTCTGTGGCCTCGGTGGGCAACAGCTGCGAACCCACGGTCTCAAACTCAGCCACCAGCGGATAGTGGTCGCCCAGCATCTTCCCTTCCGCATTCACGTAGTCCTCCTCCACCTTCAGGCTCTTCAGCGAAAGTTGCAGGCCGTGGGCAGGATTGATGAAGAAAATCTTATCCACAATCTCATAGTTCGGCCCCGCCAGTCCCTGGCTGGCATCAGTCAGGGCGTATGCCTCCGCATTCGTCTTGTGGTAAGCAGGGAAACTTCCCTTCCTGCTATACTCCACCCACGCATCCTTCACGGTGTAGCTCGTTCCGCTGTTGATGGCATCCACAAACAGCTTCTTCAGCTGGTCGCGGGTGTAGCGGCAGTTCGTGTCGCCCATCACAATCTTGGGCCGTCCATTCGTGTTGGCAATGATGGCAGCCGCCAGCTGCTGCAACTGAACCTCGCGGGCAGCAAGGTCGCCCTCCGCAGTCTCTGCATCCATGTGCAGCGTGTAGAGGTCTATCACGGCACCGCTCTCCAACGTCAGCTTATAGTAGCGGTAGCCCTTGTCCACATTCTCGTCAAAGCCATTGTCCAGGTTGCCGAAAGTCTTCTCCCACGACACCCAACGTTCCTCCTCCGCACTGTGCACATTGCGCCACAGCAGGTTCAGTCCGTCCGTATCGACCTTAGACCCGTTAGTCAGTGCCTTGGCTATCGAGCCGGCATCCAGCCCGCCACGCCATGTGCCGGCATTGTAGTCGGTCAGTTCCGACAGCAACGAACCATTGTAGTTGAAGTCCTCACTCACAGCCACAACGTCGTAGCCCTTCTTCGCCAAGTAAGCACTAATCAGCCTGGTACCCTCCGAGCCAGGGCCGTCGGGGTTCACCTCATAATTCAGGATAGAAGCAGGCAGTCCGTCCACATTCAGCGCACAGACCGAAAACGATTGGCTCTGCGCACCCAGCGAGAGCACGTAGCACAGCAGGCTACAGCACACACACACAATTGACTTCATGGTAATAATCGTGTTTTTATCCGTAATAACTAATCTGCGTAATCTGTGAAATCCGTAGTGCGGTAAGCCTCTGCCAACTGCTTCACAGCCTGCTCCACAGTGCTGCGCGGGCAACCCACATTCAGCCGCATGTACCCCTCGCCCAACGTGCCGAACATGGCACCCGAATTGAGCGCGAGGCGGGCTTTGTTGATGAAGAAGTCCTCCAGTTCGGCATGACTAAGCCCCATCGCCCGGCAATCGAGGAACACCAGGAAGCTGGCCTCCGGGCGAATCATCTTGATGGCAGGACAAACGCGGGGCAACGCCTCGGCCAGGTAGTCGATGTTCTCCTCTACGTAGGCCAACATCTGCTGCCGCCACTCATCCCCCTCGTCCGTGTAGCAAGCCCGTGCACAGTCATAGGCAAACACATTGCCCAGGTCCTGGTCCGTCCCCTCAATGTAGCTGAAGTAAGCCTTCCGCAACGCCTCGTTCAGGACGATGGCATGAGAGCACACAATGCCCGGCATGTTGAAGGTCTTCGACGGAGCCTGCAGCGTAATGGCGATGTCGCGAGCCTCCTCGCTCACCGTGGCAAAGGGCACGTGCTCGTGGCCCGTCAAGACCATGTCGCAGTGGATTTCGTCGCTCACCACCTTCACGCCAGCCTCGGCACAAATGCTCGCCACCCTTTGCAGCGTTTCGCGGCTCCAGCAAATGCCCGCCGGATTGTGAGGATTGCACAGAATCATCAGCTTGCAGCCCTGTATGTCTCGGCGCAGGGCATCGAAGTCCATCTCAAAGCTGTCTGCCGTGCGGCGCAGCTCGTTCTGCACCACGATGCGGCCCGTGGCTTCGGGCACCAGGCGGAAGGGGTGATACACAGGCTGCTGGATGAGCACCTTGTCCCCCTTCTCCGTGAATGTCTGCAAAGCCAGGAATATGCCCGACACCACGCCGGGCACATAGCTCACCATGTCCGGCGTGATGTCCATGCCGTGCAGCCGCTTCACCCATCGGCAAATGGCCTCCTTGTAGCTCATCATGCCACACGTGTAGCCCAGTATGCCCTGCCCCAGGCGGCGGCTGATGGCCTCGGTCACAAAGGGCGGCGTGCGGAAGTCCATGTCGGCCACCCACAGGGGCAATACGTCGGTACGACCACACAGGTCCATCAAGCCCTCATATTTATAACAATCGGTGCCCTGTCGAGGCACAATCTCGTCGAAGTTGTATTTCATAGATTCTCCGTTTATAATTATTTTAGTTTTTTCGTTGCAAAAATACAAAAAAAACAATAAACAGCTTGCAGGAAGTGATAAATAATTCTTATCTTTGCGCACAGATTTCCAGAGAAGCTGAATTTATTAACCACTTAAAAAACTCTAACATCATTATGGTAAAGAAATGGGTATGCCCAGTATGCGGCTATGTTTATGAGGGAGAGAACCCTCCAGAGAAATGTCCTCAGTGCAAGGTTCCAGGTTCAAAGTTCAAACTGAAGGAAGAGACTGAAGGACTCCATTTTGCGTGTGAACACGAACTCGGTGTAGCAAAAGCCATCCCCGAAGGCGAAGAAGGTGCATTCGTCCTGCAAGGACTGAAAGACCACTTCACGGGCGAGTGCACCGAAGTAGGTATGTATCTGGCCATGGCTCGCCAGGCCGACCGCGAGGGCTATCCCGAAGTGTCGGAGGCATTCCGCCGCTATGCCTACGAGGAGGCCGACCACGCTTCACGCTTTGCCGAACTGCTCGGCGAAGTGGTGTGGGACACCAAGACCAACCTCAAGGCTCGCATGGAAGCCGAAGAAGGTGCCTGTGCAGCCAAGCTCGACATTGCCAAGGTAGCCAAGAAGCTCGGCCTCGACGCCATCCACGACACCGTTCACGAAATGGCCAAGGACGAAGCACGCCACGGCGCAGGCTTCCAGGGACTCTACAACCGATACTTTAAATAACCCTAACACCCCAACAGCTATGCAGAAATACGTATGCGATGTATGCGGCTGGGAATACGACCCCGCCGTAGGTGTGCCCGAAGCAGGCATTGAGCCAGGCACTCCATTCGAGGAACTCCCCGACGATTTTGAATGTCCCCTCTGCTCGGTAGGCAAAGACCAGTTCTCTCCGGCAGAGTAACAACCACAACGGGATGTGTCAACAACGAAATGACACATCCCGTTCTTTTTTTGTACATAAAGCAAGCCCTCTCCGAGGTCGAGAAAACAGCCCGTGGTGAACTGAACAGCGACGTTTTACGCCCCTCTGTTTTTATTTCTGTTAAAACACAACGCGCTCACGTAGGCAATGCGTCGCTGCGGCGTAAGCAACAAAGTGGCGCACATTGCCTACGCGAGCGCGACACATTGCCAGCGCAACCCGCTCGGCTTCTTTCTTTTGCACTACGGACTGCGAATTTGGGGCACAAAAAGCATGGAAAAACTGTTGATTTTATGCTGTTTGGGATTTTTTAACAATGGGTGAGAGGGGGTAAACTCGGAGCAGCTGCCCTACACCATCGGCAACACCCAGCTGGTGGGCACATGGTACACGAGCGAGGGCGACAACGGCAGGATAATCATAGAACTCGTTGCTATGGATTCCCCATCCGTGCCGTCTGCCCGTGATATTTATAGGCCATCCGCTCCCGTGCTGAGCGGATGGTCTATTGCTTTCCGCATACATTTTTGAAGTCGCAGTATTTGCAGTTGTCGAGGAGGCTGGTCTTGGAGAAAGCAGTCTGCGAGCTGAAGATTTCCTGAATGACGGCCATCAGCTGCTCGTGGTAGTCGGCCTTCAGCTGCTGGCGGAAGTCGCTGATGGGTTCCTTGCCCAACTGAGCTGCTTGCATTCGCTTGGCGGGTGGCAGCTTCACGTACATCAGTTGGGGATAGACGGGCTGCCGGGTCTCGGTCTCAGTCACCACGTGGCAATAGTACAGGGCTTGCAGCAGGTGGTGGGAGCGGTTCTTCTGATCGGGGCTGAAGAGGGCCTGCAGGCTGGATGCCGTCTGCGGACGACTGCTGGTCTTGTAATCGACAATGCGGATGTGGCCTTCGGGCGTGCGCTCATAGCGGTCTATCACGCCACCGATGCGGACTGAAACCGTGCCGTCAGCCGTGGGGACGGAGAGTTGGGCGTAGGCGGGAGCCTCCACGCCCAGCAGCGTGAAGGGGCACGCATGTGCATCGTATTGCAGCTGCATCTTTATATAAGTAATGAGTACGTGCTTGTTGAGCAGCTGGTGACCGTTGTAGGGAAGTTGAGAGTTGAGAGTTTTGAACACATGCTTTGCAAATGCCTGGTCCACCAGCAGGGAGAGCTTCTCGGTGTCCTGCGCCATGGAGAGCAGGTAGCGGCTCTGCACTTGCCGCCCCACGCAGGGACGGTAGATTTGCTCCATGCAGTAGTGGAGCAGGGTGCCAAACATGGCATCGTCCACGTCGTCGGAGAGTTCGTCTTCGGCCTTCATGCCCACCACGTAGTGAAGGAAGAAGCGGCGGCGGCAGTCCAGGTAGTCGTTGATGGCCGACGGCGAGAGGGTCATCTTGGCTCCGTGGTGCTGCTCGCTGTACTCGGCTTCGTAGGCCAGGCTGAAGCGGTGGTACAGCTTTTCGAGCACGGCGGGACTGCTGTAGATTTCTTCGTCTTTTTCGGGAAGGATGTCGGTGGCTGCCACCAGTGCCCGGAGCTGAATCTTCACGCCAGGGGCAAAGAGGCGGTTCTGCTCAATCTGGAGCTGCATGAGGAAGCGCGACATTTCGCCCTGGTTCAGCCCCTCGGTGGAGCTGTTGAACATCAGGGTGACGTTTCGTGCACGTTCCAAGAGGCGGTAGAAGTAGTAGGCATAGAGGCTGGCCTGCTTCTCGATGGTGGTCATGCCGTGGAGGGCCCGCAGGGTGTAGGGGATGAAGGTGTTGTTCATGGAGATGCGCGGCATCTGGCCTTCGTTGACGGAGAGCATGATGAGGTTGTCGAAGTCGAGGTTGCGTGTTTCGAGCAAGCCCATAACCTGAAGGCCAATGGCAGGTTCGCCGTGGAAGGGGATGCTCTTGCTGCGGAGCACTCCCCGGAGCAAGCGGCTGTAGGTGTCCTTGCTGACGCTAAACGACGGCAGCGTCTCCTGAATGGTGCCAATGCGACTGACCAGCGTGTAGGCATTATAGACCGACTCGGCAAAGAGCGGCGAGGCGGACTGGAAGGAGCCGATGCGCTCGATGACGGCAGCAAGATAGCGGGTCAGCTGTTCCGCCGTGTCCTGGTGAGCAAAGACGAGAGCCAGGAAGTCGTTGGCGGCAAAGAGTTCGTCGGAGGGGAAAAGGATGGACTTTCGGTTCAGTGTGGCCAGCAGTTCGGTGGCTGTTCCGTCGGAGAGCCACACGGTGTAGGGATGTTTCAGCACGGCTGCCACCTGGGTGTATCGCCAGTTGCCCGTCTGGGTACGTCCGTGTGTCTGCAGGTCGAGCAGTGTGCAGAGGAAACTGTAGATGGGCGTGTCGGTCAGGGGAAAACCCATGGTGACATTGAGCAGCACGGAGCTGCCATCTATAGCGGAGGGAATGGCGTGCAGGACGGAGTTCAGGATTTTCTCGTTGCAGAGCACAATGGCCGTGCGGTTGTCAATGCTGATGTCGGGCCGCTGCAGCCACTGGGTGAGGTAGCGGCTCTGGGCATCCTCCGTGGGGGCAGAGACAAAGGTGATGGACTTCGTCGTGTCGTGCCTGAAGTTGTCGTAATAGTCACGCTCGGCAAATCGGTTGGGAAAGAGTTGCAGGTTTTGCCGAATGAAGGTGCCAGCCTCGGTGTCGAGATAGGCTTTGTCGTAGTCCCAGTAGAAGACGGTGTCGCGCTCTGCCTTCAGGAACTTGAACAGCTGTTTCTCGGTTTCGCTCAACACATTGAAACCCACGACCACGTAATGGCGTGAGGTCAACCGCTGGGCCACAGCTGCCGGGCTTTGCCTGATGGCCTCTACGACAAGGCGTTTCTGCATTCCGCCGTAACATTTCCGCTCGGCCAGCAACGTGTCGTGAAAAGCCTGATAGACGGGATAGAGATGCTGCCAGACGGACTGGAAGTTTTCCTTCAGTGCCGTCTTTCGCGATGCGTCGAAGCTGAAGAAGAACTGCCGAAGGGCTTCCAGCTGCTCTTCGGACAGATAGTCGAAGCTGGTCAGGTCGTCGAGGTCGCTGATGCTGGCAAAGAGTGTCTTGGCCTCGACCATGTTGTTGTCGATGTCGTCGAAATCGCTGACAAGCAGTTCGCCCCAGGCATAGAAGCGGTCGAGCGAGGTGTCTGCGCCCAGCATCTCCTGATAGACCTGATGCAGGCGGCACACCAGGTAGATGGTGTCGGCCACCGTCACGTTGCTCAGCGTGTCGAAGATGTCGCTAATCGTCACATACGGAGGTGTCCACAGGGGCTTGTCTCCCCCCTGAGCCACCAGCCACTGATTCATGAACAGACTGGCACGCTTGTTGGGAAACACCACCGTCACATCCGAATAGTCACCGCCAAACAACTCGTTCATATCTTCTGCCACCAGCTGCAGAAATCCTTTACGTTCCATGCTTTAATGTTTTTTCACGGCAAAGATAGCTGTTTTCAGTGAATTTCTCCTTACCTTTGCAGCTAAATTTCAAATTCATTTAAATGATTACAATTTCTGACCTTGCCATACAGTTTGGCAAGAGAACCCTCTACAAAGACGTAAACATCAAGTTCACCAACGGCAACATCTACGGTGTAATCGGTGCCAACGGTGCCGGTAAATCCACACTGCTCAAGGCCATCAGCAGCGAACTGGAACCCACCAAGGGAACCATCACCCTGGGGCCAGGCGAGCGACTCAGCGTACTGTCGCAAGACCACTTCAAGTTTGACGGCTGCACCGTCATCAACACCGTGATGATGGGACACTCCGTGCTCTGGGGCATCATGCAGGAAAAAGATACGCTCTATGCCAAGGAGGACTTCAGCGACGAAGACGGCATCCGCGCCGCCGAACTGGAAGAAAAGTTTGCAGAGCTGGATGGCTGGAACGCCGAAAGCGATGCTGCCCAGCTGCTCAGCGGCCTCGGCATCAAGGAAGACCTGCACTACAAGATGATGTCGGAACTGACGGGCAAGGAGAAGGTGCGCGTGATGCTGGCACAAGCCCTCTACGGCAACCCCGACAACCTGCTGCTCGACGAGCCGACCAACGACCTCGACCTCGACACCGTGGAATGGCTGGAAGACTTCCTGGCCAACTTTGAGCACACCGTGCTCGTGGTGAGCCACGACCGCCACTTCCTCGACGCCGTCTCTACCCACACGGTTGACATCGACTTCAACAAAGTAAATATGTTTGCCGGCAACTACTCCTTCTGGTACCAGTCCTCGCAGCTCGCACTGAAACAGGCACAGAACCAGAAGGCAAAGGCAGAAGAAAAGCGCAAGGAACTGGAGGAGTTCATTCGCCGATTCAGTGCCAACGCAGCCAAGAGCAAGCAGACTACCTCGCGCAAGAAGATGCTGGAGAAGCTGAACGTAGATGAAATCCAGCCCTCCACACGCAAATACCCAGGCATCATCTTCCAGATGGAACGCGAGGCGGGCAACCAGATACTGGAAGTGGAAGGACTGACCGCCATCGAACCCGACGGAACGGTGCTCTTCCGCGACCTCAGCTTCACCATCGAGAAGGGGCAGAAGTGCGTCTTCCTCAGCCACAACCCGCGAGCCATGACCGCCCTGTTCGAAATCATCAACGGCAACCGAGAGCCACAGGCGGGCACCTACAAGTGGGGCGTGACCATCACCACAGCCTACCTGCCCGTGGATAACACCGAATTTTTCCAGTCGGACAAGAACCTCGTCGAGTGGCTCAGTCAGTTTGGCGAAGGCAACGACGTGTTCTTCAAGGCTTACCTGGGGCGTATGCTCTTCTCTGGCGAAGAAGTGCTGAAGAAGGTGAACGTGCTCTCTGGCGGCGAAAAGATGCGCTGCATGATAGCCCGAATGCAGCTGAAGAACGCCAACTGCCTCATCCTCGACACACCGACCAACCACCTCGACCTCGAAAGCATTCAGGCCTTCAACAACAACCTGAAACTCTTCAAGGGCAACATCCTCTTTGCCAGCCACGACCACGAATTTATCCAGACCATCGCTGACCGCATCATCGAGCTGGGACCCAAAGGCCACATCGACAAACTCATGGAGTATGACGACTACATCCACGACGATGCCATCAAAGAACTCCGCAAAAGCTTATGGTAAAGACCCTCATTTTCGGCATTCTCATTGTAGCCCTCTCCATCCTGATGCTCAGCGTGCGGATACTGCTCAAGAAAAACGGCACATTCGCGGGAACCCACGTGTCGCAAAGCAAAGCCATGCGACAACAAGGCATAGGCTGCGTGCAGAGCCAAGACTTTGCAGCACGCCACAAGAGAAAACCCATCAAAGAATAAACTATTTGTAAAAACTAAATTGTCAAATTGTAAATTGTTAAATTGTCAAATGAAAAAACTCCTCACCCCCCTCTGTGCACTCAGTCTTCTCTGTGCACTCAGTGTGTCCTGCAACAACAACCAACCAAAGGAGGCAGCCGAAGATGCTGCACCGCAGACAGAAGTGAAGGCAAACGAACTGAAAATTGCCTTCGTGCTCATCGACACACTGACCAACCAGTACGAACTCTACAAGGAAGCTAGCGACGCCTTCCAGAAGAAGCAGGCCAACGCCGAATCCACCATCAACGCCAAGGGCAAAAGCTTTGCCAACCAAGTGCAGGAATTTCAGCGCAAAGCCCAGAGCAACCAGCTCACCCAGCAGCAGTATGAAAGCGAACAGGCCCGTCTCGCCAAACTCCAGCAAGACATCCAAGACCTGCAGCAACGCCTCTCCGTCTCCCTGCAAGAAGAATACCAGAAAGAGCTCCAGGCACTCACCGACACCATCCAGAGCTTCATGAAGTCATACGCTAAAGAAAAAGGCTTCGACTTCATCCTCTGCAAATCCTCTGGCATCGACAACGTCCTCTACGGCAACCCCCGCTACGACATCACCAACGAAGTCGTGAAAGCCCTCAACAAGCGTTACGCCAAAGAGAAGAAAACAGAAAACAAAAAATAAGTTTGAAATCCGAATTACGAAATCCGAAATCCGAAAGGCCGTCCGGATGGTTCGTAATTCGTAACTCGTAATTCGTAATTTGGATTTCGTAATTCGTAATTAAAAATTATGTCCACAACATTCATCCTCATCATCGTCATCGCCGTGCTTGCCCTGGTGTGCATCTCCATCTACAACAACCTCGTCAAGATCCGCAACAACCGCGAAAACGCATTCGCCAACATCGACGTACAGCTCAAACAGCGTTTCGACCTCATCCCCCAGCTCGTAGCCACCGTAAAAGGCTATGCCGCCCACGAAAAAGAACTGCTCGAAAAGATTACCCAGGCACGCACAGCAGCCATGTCTGCCACCAGCATCAACGACAAGATTCAGGCAGACCAACAACTCTCCAGCGCACTGGCAGGACTGAAAGTCAGCGTCGAAGCCTACCCTGACCTGAAAGCCAACCAAAACTTCCTCCAGCTGCAAGGCGAACTGGCCGACATCGAGAACAAGCTGGCAGCCACACGCCGCTTCTTCAACTCCGCCACCCGCGAACTCAACAACGCCGTGCAGACCTTCCCCGGCAACCTCCTTGCCGGCATCTTTGGCTTCCACAAAGAACCCATGTACGAAATCCAAGCCTCCGAACGCGTGGCCATGGAGACCGCACCGAAAATTGAATTCTGAAATAATTAGGAATGAGGAATGAGGAATTGATACTGAAAAGGCACAGTAACCATTCCTCATTCCCAATTCCTCATTCAAAATTCCTCATTCAAAATTCCTCATTCAAAATTGCACTACGTCGGCATACAAACCCAAATCGACCGCAACAACAGGAACAGCATCCTGCTGCTGCTCACCTTCCCCTGCATCATCCTGGGCATGATGTGGATATTCCTGGCACTGGTGACAGGCTTTGAAACCGTAGGCTACGACGAATACGGCTACTCACAGTCCCAATTCAACGCCGACACCGTCAACGCCAACTGGATCACCTGCGCACCCTACGTCATCGGCGGTGTGGGCCTCTGGTTCATCATCGCCTACCTGTTCAACACACGCATGATACAGTCAGCCACAGGAGCACGCCCCCTCACCCGCAAAGAAAACCCACGCATCTACAACATCGTGGAAAACCTCTGCATCGCCGGCGGCATGGACATGCCCAAAATCAACGTCGTCGACGACCCGCAGCTCAACGCCTTCGCCTCCGGCATCAACAAAGATTCATACACCGTCACCGTCACCACAGGCATCTGCGACCGACTCACCGACGAAGAACTGGCAGGAGTCATAGGCCACGAACTCACCCACATCCGCAACCACGACACCCAGGTACTCATCACCAGCATCATCTTCGTCGGCATCATCAGCACCGTGCTCAGCGCACTCACCCAGTTCGTCTATCGCACATTCATCTACGGCGGATTCCGCACCACATCCAGCGACAACAAGAAAGGCAACGGCGGCATCGGTGTCATGGCCACCATCCTCGTCGCCATCGTCTGCACAGCCCTGGCCTACCTCTTCACCCTGCTCACCCGCTTCGCCATCAGCCGCCGACGCGAATTCATGGCCGACGCAGGCGGAGCCGAACTCTGCGGCAACCCCCTCGCACTCGCCTCAGCCCTCCGCAAAATCTCCAGCGACCCAGGACTCAGCCACACTGACCGCGACGACGTAGCCCAGCTCTTCATCATCCACCCCCCGCAGCTGCACCAGTCCTTCCTCAGCAGCCTTGGCTCCCTCTTCGCCACCCACCCCGACACCGCCGAGCGCATCCGCATACTGGAACAATTCTAATGCACAATCAACAATGCACAATTAACAATTTGAGTATGAAAACTTCAACAGTCAAGAGAGCAATACATATCCTAATTGTGAATTGTGCATTGTTAATTGTGAATTGTGCATTGTTAACCGCGCATTGTCAAGCTCAGCCCACCATCATCGGCGCATGGACCATGGTGAGCGAGACAGGCCCCGACGGAAAAGAAACCCCGCAGATATACACCCAATACACACGCTGCAAAATCTACGACCCCGACAGCACCTACTACACCGTGCAGCTCCACGCCGTCGGCCAAGACATGATGATCATCGCCCACGAAATGGGACGCTACCACCTCCAGGGCGACACCCTCTACACAGAGAACGGCAGAACCATGCCCTTCCGCTGGGTAAACGACTCCACATTCATCGACGAATTCAACGGATACCAGGAAAAGATGGTGCGCACCACCACCATGACCGAAGCACGCAAAGAAGAAATCCGCGCCCTCGTCAGACAATACCCCCGCGACGGCGAATCCCCCGTAAAACACTTCGTCCTCTCCACCACCGAGCGGAAGCTGAAGGCAGAAAACAAAGTCTTTCTCTATACTATTATAATAATGTGTGCCACCAGCGTCGGTGTAGCGGTGTATGTCTATCGCTTGCGGAAGCGGAAGAGCGAAGTGGAGGCGAAGTTGGCAGAGATAGAAGAGGCAAACCTGCTCCGCCCCGAACCTGTGGTCACAGCCATGAAACAGGTAGAGTCCGAGTTCTACCAGTCAGAGTATTACCAGACCCTTCGCCACCGCATCGAAGCAGGCGAGAACCTACATTCGCAAGACTGGAAAGACTTGGAGCATCAGCTGAAAGTCATCTACCCCAATTTTAGCAGTAGCCTCTACGGGCTCTACAACTTCTCGCCCACCGAGTATCAGGTATGTATGCTTCTGAAGATTCGTACCAAACCCGTCGAGATAGCCGCAGTGCTCAACAAGGACAAAAGCACCATCAGCAGCATCCGCACACGCCTCTACAAGAAAGTATTCGGGCAGGACGGCAGCGGAAAAGACTGGGACGAGTTCATTCTTTCTCTATAAAAAGCCCTCATGCTTATTATAAGACGGTTAAACGGGAGTTTGCAAACTATTTGCAAACCCCGCTTTTTTGTTTACAGGCAAAAAGCCAACTATTTGTCAACCCCCGTTTCTTTGCGAGAAAAGGCAGATTACGTACTTTTGCAGTCGAAAAGACAAACCTAAAATCTCAAAAAATGAAAAAGATTTTGACAACATTATGTATCCTTGTGTCAGCGATGACCGCACAGGCGCAGAGCCGCGTGATTGTGAACCCCGACTACGAAGAGGAGGAAGGGGCGCGAATGTTCCCCGTGAAGGTGGAGCTAAGCGACACGGCAACAACCCTGCACATCCTGATGAAGTGCAACTTTTCAGGTTGGGGACTAACCAACACCTATTTAGAGGCGACCGGCAAACGATATACCCTCAAAAGCGGGCTTCGCATCCCCACCCTTATCGGGAAAGAAATCAAAGGCGACACGCTGATAGCGACCAGGGACAAGGCTGGCGAACAGGGAACGTGGCTCATCAAGGGACCCGAACCGTTTGTAGAGGGTAAGATGTATCTGAATCCAGGTCAGACGGATTCCATCATTCTCCATTTCGAACCCCTTCCCGCTGATGTGAGCGTGTTCGATTGTGGCGACAACTTCCGCAAAATCAGTCTTGTGAAAACCAAGAAGAACGAAATGTCACACGACTCCCACCTGCTGGTCATGCCCGATGCTGCGCCCGAACAGTTCATGGAAGCCATCGTCGCCCAGTTCCCCGGCAAAGTAATCTTCATCGACCTGTGGGCCACGTGGTGCGGCCCCTGCAAGCGCGGCATATCCAAGATGGGACCCGTGAAGAAAGAACTGAAAGACCAGGACGCGGTGTTTATCTACCTGACCGACGAGTCCAGCCCCGAAGATGAATGGCGGAGCAGCATTGCCTCCATGGCGGGCTACCACTTGCGCATGTCCAGCAGATTCTGGGACAAGCTCCCCTGCATCGTCGAGACGAACAGCATCCCCCAATACCTCCTTTATAATCGCCAAGGCAAGCAAATCCTTCATCAAATCGGTTTTGCCGACGGAGCAGAGCAGCACTTCAAGAACGAAATCCTGAAGGCCTCAAATGAATGAATTTAATGTTGGTTCCAAGTTGTTTTTTATCATCACCTAAACCGATATGAAAAAGATTTTGATTGTAACTTTGTGTGTTGGCTTGCTGTCGTGCCAACACACGGCACCGAGGCAAGACACGTTGGAAATCATCCTCCCCACAGGCACAGAAGGCTTTATAGAAGTGACATGGGACGATTCGGCAGAGCAGAAAGACACGTTCCCCACCCAGAACGGCCAGCTCGTTCTGGAAAAAGCCCGTCTGCCAGCATCCGTCACGCTGAGGTACATGAAAGAGCGGGATGCCGACAGCACCGTGTGGCTGGCAGTACAAGGCGAACACGCCCGATGGGGAACCGTCCCCCTGGGCTATGGCCACACCCTGCTCACCTTCGACTCCCTGCCCTACCCCGTCGCCGTGGGGACAATAGCCGATGAGTATGGCGATTTTGAAGCCAACGAAGTTTTCTTCAATACCCCCCAGTGCTTCCGGAGCCAAAAATTTCTGAAGGCACACTCCCGCAGCATCTATGCACTACAGCTTTTACCCTTATCGTGGGATACCGAAACCCTGCAGCAAGCATTAGACTGCTTCACCGAGTCCCTGCAAAACACCCCCAGAGGACAAGAACTGCGGCAACTCATCATGGCCCGCAAAGAAAAGAACGGAGTGGCAAAACTCTTCCCCCTATGGGACACGGCAGGGATAGCCCATACTTTCGAGGAGTGTCTGGATGGAAAGGAGTATATGCTGCTGAACCTATGGGCGAGTTGGTGCGGTCCCTGTCGTGCCGAGATACCCGAACTGATAGCATACGAGGAAGAATGTCGTGACCGTGTGGCATTTGTCAGCGTGACCATCGACGAAGACAAAGACGCTTGGCTGAAAGCGGTGGATGAACAGCCGGAATGCGCATGGGCAAACCTCTCCTTCAAGTTCGATGGCAGCCCCGAAGGACGGCCACGTCCCAAACTCTTCGACAATGGCTTCGTCCCCTTCTTCTACATTCTCGACAGCCATGGAAACACCATCTACAGTTCACTTGAACACAAAGAAGCCCGCCCCCTGGATGATGTCAAGAACAGGCTGAACAGCTTACTTTGCAGGAGTTCAGGAGTTAAGTAATTATCGCTTCGCTCGTCCTTCGGACAGGAGTTAAGCCGTTACGGAGCTTATGTATTGGCTTAACTACTTAACTCCTCTAACTTCTTAACTTCCACAAATAAATTGTAAATTGTAAAATTAGTCATGCTAAAACTTTTCACAATCCCCCTCTGTGCACTCAGTCTCCTCTGTGCACTCCGTGCCTCCGCACAAAACCGAGTAATCATCAACCCCGACTACGTCAAGCCAGAAGGCGTGGCCTATCTGGAACCCAAACGTGTGGAACTGACCGACACCGCCACCGTGGTGCATCTGAGCACAACCAGCAACTTCGCCCCGCTGAAGATGTGGAACATCTGGCTGAAAGCCGACGGCAAAAAGTATGCCCTACGCGGCGGACGGCGCATCAGCACATGGGGGCAAGGAAAACCAGCCTACGAGAAAGACGAGACCATTCCGTTCCTCAACAGCAGGGGCGACACTGTCCAACTCTCCCTTGTGCCAAAAGAAGAACCGTTTGTAGAAAACCAACTATATGAGCACACCAGTCTGGCCGACTCCCTCGTGCTCTGGTTCGACCCGCTGCCAGAGGGCACGACCCAGTTCGACTTCTCCAACGACATTCAGGGCATCAGCCTCACCAAGTCCGTGCAATACGACGCTACCCCCCAGAACATCCTGCCCATGCCCGATGTCGCGCCCGACCAGTGCTTCGAAGCCATTGCCGCCATGTTCCCCGGCAAAGTCGTCTTCTTCGACCTCTGGACCACGTGGTGTGGCCCCTGCAAATATGGCATCAGCAAGATGGCCCCCATCAAGCAGGAACTGGCCGACAAAGACGTGGTGTTTGTCTATCTCACCAACGAAACGAGCGACAAAGCACTCTGGAAGAAAAGCGTGGCCAACACCCAAGGCTACCACCTGATGCTGCCCAACGACTACTGGAACCAACTGCCCTGCATCATCAAGACCAAGGGCATTCCACAGTATTTCCTTTACGACCGTCAGGGGACGTGCACCGTCAGCGAGCTTGGTTTCGCCGACGGCATGGAGCTACGCTTCAAGGAGAAGATTCTGGAGGCTTTAGGGGAAAAAGAGCGGGTTATCTTCCGCCCCGCATTCAAGTCCAGCTCCACAGGCAGTTTGTGCCCAAAGCGGGTGGAACTGACGAAGGAGGCCACCGTGGTACATTTCCGCATGAATTGTGCCCACTGGAGGAACTGGAGCATGGAGGGAGCACGACTGGAGCGGGATGGCCAGCGGTATGCCTTCAGGCAGGGGCGCATCATCACGCACGACGACACGGGGGTACTGGCCGACGAGCCGTTTCAGCTGGGCAAGCAGTATGCACAGAATGCACAGCAGGATTCGGTCATCCTCTACTTTGAGCCGCTCCCGGCAGAAGCCAAGACTTTCGACTTCATTGAGGAGGGCGAAGACGAGGGACTTTGGAGGGTGTGGGGCATCCGTCTCGACGGCCAGCTTTATCCGTCCATCTTTCCGCCCTACAAGCCACGGGTGGATGACGGGAAGCCCCTCGCGCCGCTCACGTTGAAGCATGGAGAGGCGCGGGCAACTTTCGTGGTGCATGGCGGCAGCATCGGCTACTTTGGCGACCCCAGCCGCGACCCCATCACGGGGCAGTATGAGAGCAAGAGCCAGTACAGCGATTCTACGCTGGTTTACTGCCACCCTGCCTACGTGACGACGTGTCCGCATTTCCTAGGCTGCAGGGTAGATGGCAGCATGTTTACCGACCAGTTTGGGCTGAACATGGTGCCAGACGGGGAGTTCACGCTGGAGGTGGATGCCACGAGCTGCACGGCTCGCGACAACGACTTTGCGGCGGGCAAGCCGCAGAACCGCGACTGCTATCGTGTGAGCGGCCCGATGGGAGACCTTGTGCAGGTAATGCTGGAGAATGCCACCCTGGGGTTCTCTCACCCTAACCCAACTTTGACGCTTTGAACTTGATTTTTCTTGCTAATCAGCGACTTTCACATTCTTGTTATGGTGACTGTGTTCTACAGATTTTGATTTTTCGGAACGGCATTTTCTTGTAGTTCAACATGGAGTAGATGTCA
>JAFTEV010000087.1 GCA_017453465.1 Bacteroidaceae bacterium
AAGTGTATCAGGATGAAAAATCTAATACCTGAAAACACCGAGGGGTTTGGGGGCGAGAAGCCCCCATGAGAGGGTACGAATCAGCACTAAGTGCTAAATATCGTTAACCATATTCATTTTTCGTATTACAGTTCATATCTTTGGTTGATGTCATGATTCGATTCTTTCCTATTTAACTGTTACCTTGGTCTGGTTGACGATGTAAACACCTGCGGACACACGGGTCTCAACGGTACTGCCCGGCTCAAGCTGGAAGGTGTTGATAAGGGCACCTGCGGCGTTGACGATGGTAACGGTGGTCGTTTTTTCGTAGTGGGACTTCACGATGATGCTCCTGTTCCTTGCCTTGATGTCGAGATAGCCCTGGGTGAGGTCGGCCAAGTCTGGACCGTCCTTGTAGAGGAGGGAGCTTTCGGCAGAGCTGAACGTGATTGTTCCGGCTCGGCTCTTGGCACCGCTGCTACTTGCACCCACGAAATAAGGACGGAAGGGCACTGCGGTTGTGGCTGCGCTGGTCAGTTTGTAGCTGCCACCGTCGGTCTGCATCGTGTATGCTTCTGCTGCGGGTATTGCCGTCGCCATATAGTTTGGCGTGAAGGTGTAGCCGTTGTAAGAAACCTTGCTGCTGGCCAGTTCGTCATCGCTACAGCTGATGGTGCTGCCTTCCTCTGAAACGAAGGTAATGGTCTGCTGGAGGAGCCTTGCGGGGTTAGGATTGGCCGTCGTCGTGGCCACGAAGTTGCCGCTGAGGTCGAACTCGTAGTATGTCTGGCCAGGGAAGCCGAGAAGGTAAGGCGTGCCGTTGGCAATGCGTGGATAATCCTCATACACGCGCGAACTATTATTATAATAGGTCTGGTAGGTGTCGTCGTTGGCATCCTGATGGCTGTGACCACTCGCTGCCTGGTAGTAGTAATCCCAGAGGAAGGTGTTGTTAACGGTCTTTGTACTGCCCGTCGCTGTGGGATACTGGAAGAGGGCTTCGGCCTTCAGTTCTGCATCGACGGCACTGATGTCCTTGTATTCGCGCAGCCAGTATTCATGGCCAATCTTGGTGTGGGTTCCGTTGCTGCTTTCGGCACTGCCACTGTAGAAGTGGGTGATTTCGCCCTTCTGGTTTGTGGTGACCAGTTCGGCCCGGAATGGGATGGAGACAGCGTCCCAGCCTTTGTCCTGACTGACATAGCGGTCGGGCGTGCGCTGATACCATACGCGGTGGTCATTGTCGAAGCTGTATTCAATCGGACAGTTGAAGTCCTGCTTGTCAACGAGCAGATGGTCGCCCGTGGCGATGAGGTCGCTCTGTACCAAATGGCCGAAGACGGACGACGTGGAAGCTTTGGCTACACTGCCGTAGCCATCATGAGCCTCATAGCTGTTGTAAACTGGTTCCACGAAGTAGTCATTCAGCACAGTGTAGGTCTTTCCGTTCTGCGTCTGCGACGGAGCATAAACCAAGAGGTTCGGGGTTTCGTCGCGGTTGGTGATGCTGACCAGACCGTCGTCGTCGAGCAGCGGCTGATAGAACTTGTTGCCGTTGAAGCCCAGCTTGTAGGCTGTGTCGTTGTGCCCCTTGAAGTCGATGGCTGTCATGTAGGGGTAAGCCGCTTTCAGGGCGGTGTCATACTGGTTCTTGGGCTTGCTGTGTGCCACGAGGTTCACGGCGGGATTGAAGTGGGCTACACCCATCGCCTTTGAACGGTAGTAGGCAGGAGCACGATAGACGCGGTTGCTCTGGGCGTTGGCCACGAGTCGGCCACTGCTCTTGTAGATGTGGGCAGGCAATTCTTCGTGTGGCTGCTGGTCGTTCCATCCGTAGGTGAGTTTCTGGCCAAAGTAGAGGTAATCGTCGGGGTAGATGGGATAGAAGTGCGTTGCCCCTTCTGCGTCTGTATCGGTGCGCACATCATCTGTTTCGGGTATAGAACCGTCGGCATAGCGGAAGTCGCCGTCAGCATAGCGGTCTTCAACATACGTCTGGCCACTGCCCGTAGAGCAGTAACTTGGGTTGCTGGCGTAGTAGCCATTGGTGTGAAGAGCCAATGTGCCATCGGTGGCGGTGTAGTAGCTGTATTTGGTTCCAGAGGCCGTGCCTTGACCGTCGTTGTAACGCTTGTAGAGGTAGAAGCCGTTGAGGTCATAAGCCACTGTGCCGTTGTAGAAGGCTTGCTCGGACATGCGTGTCGGGATGCCGTAGGTGCCACTGTGGTTGGTATATTTGCCCGTAGCATCGTCGTTCTCCAAGTAGTAGCAGTTGACGAGCTGGTAGCCACTGCCACGCGACGGGTTGCCGAAGAGGGGCTTTGAGGTCTTCTCGGCTGTGCTGCTGGTGCTAATCCAGCAGTTCTCCATGTAGCCCTTGCCTTCCTCTGCAATACCGGCACCGGTGAAGGAGCCTGTGACACCGAGGTTATAGACATTGCCGCAAAGGTGCTGGAAGAGCGACCCGGTAAGTCCGCTGATGGTGTAGCCATCGCCATGGAGGTTGCCGCTGAAGCACTCGCCTGTGTTGCTGGCGATAGGTGTCCACGTGCCTTCTGGCATTGTGACATCGGTGTGCATGATGAACTCAAGGTTCTCGCAATCCTTGACGTACTCATCAAGCAAGGCATGGCCTTCCAGATTGCCTTCGGCTGTCACAACTCCGTCGGTGACTCCGGCAGAAGAGCTGTTGAGCAGACTCAAATTGAAGAAGTCTTTCAGCTGGGTAATGCCGTTCTGCCAGTCGGTGAGGTAAATCTTTGAATTACGCTTCACGTTGGGGTTGTCCACGTAGTAGTGGTGCTCCGTGTCGTTCATCACCTTGGTGAGGTCGTGGTAGTTGGCCACGCTGATAGGCTCGTGGTTGGAGTAGGTCTTGCCCAGGTAGGTCTTGGCATAGTAGGCCACGTAGTAGCCATGCTGATACCAGTAGAGGGGGTCGATGTTGGGGAGATATTCAATGCCGTTCTGGTGGCTCTCTGCATCGTCTATGTTCTCGAAGAGTTCCCAACCACCACCTGTTACTTCGTAGGCTCCTGGCGTAACGGTCGGTTCGCGGAGACCCAACTTCGTGCCAGGCAGGATAACTTGTGGTTTCTTGATGTCCTCCATGGTAGGTACACCGCTCTTGAAGTCTATGTGAATGTTCACCACATGCCGCTCGCTGACAGGCGTAATGTTGCCTGAAGCATCGCTCTCTTCGTAGTCATACTGATAAATAACAGTGATGATCTTTTCGGTAGAAAGGTCGAAGATGTCGGAATAGCGACTGACGTAGAGTGTGGAGGTTTCGGTGGGCGCAATGCCATGGATAATGAAGTCGGTCTGTTTATTGACAAGGTCACCATAGTTGGTGGCGTCAATAACGACACCGACAGGGACGGTCTGACCATCACTATAAGGATGCTTAGTCAAATCGGTAATGCCACGACCTTCTCCGTTTTCACCAATCTTATACTCCTCACGACAGAAATAGAACTTCTTGTTCTTATCACCTTCGGCGAAGCTTAGTGTTGCAATGTTCTCTTTATCCAAATCGCCCAAGCTGGTATATTCTTTTTCAGTGATGGTTGTTCCCACAGCGTATGGGGTGTTGCCGACCTGGAAGGATTTCTCTACCACATAGACTGTCAAGTTGTCTTTCACATCAATTGTGGCGTAGTGACGTCGCTCGTTTGGAATGCTCTCAAAGGCTTCGCGGTCAAGTTCGTCGTTTTTCTGTATCGTATTTGTAGTAGTTGTTACTCCTTTGCGCTTAAATGTAATGTTTTTGCTTAAAGTCAAAGACTCGCCATTATAGGATGCAGTATAATTTACAGGCTTCTCCAAAGAATAGCCTGCGGGATTGGCCTGTGCACCAGCCAGTGTTCCAAGGGCTGAATCGTACTGATATTTCTGCCCTTCGGCATGAACAACCTGGCCAGCGGCATTGCGGCTGTAAAGCGGGTCGATGAGCACGTTGAGAGCATCGTAGTTGAAGCTGAAGTGTTTTCGGTCATCTTCCGACATAGAGCACCAAGCCTCCAGACCACGGTAGTTCCTGCCTGGCTCGTAGTAATTGCCGCCATAGAGACCAGCGCCCGTACAATAGTAGGCCGGCACAATGTTGGCCCGGATTTCTGCAGCCAATTCGGGGTTGCTGTCCTTGAAGCGGTTGTAGTAGGCTTCTGCCTCGGTCTTCGACATCTTGGCATCCAAGTAGATGTACTCAGTAGCACTGAGCTGGATGGTGTGTGTGCAGACATAAGCAGGTTCAACCTTGCCTGCAAATGCACCGATGGTGGTTGCATCTGCCTTCGAGACCGTGGAGCCAGCATAGTAGTGTGCCTCAGGTTTGGTTTCTGTAGCCGGTACAGTAACCTGTTGTGTTACGATATAGGCTTCTGTGAAGCTGGCCTGATCGGTTCTTCCCGCTATAGCCTCTGGGTGAAGTCCCACAGCCTCGTTATAGGTGTCATACACTTCCTTCGAAATGATATTGCCTTCGATATAGTCTGTCTGACCAAGCAAACGTTTACTTCCATCGTTGATGTAGTAGGTTGGGCCAGCGTTATAGCCATCTTCTTTATTATACGCAACTGTGCTCAGTTTGTCGTGCGTGTCGCTGGCAAATTGTGTGTACCATACATCCCAATCCTTGGGGTTGTTCACCTTGTAGGTGAGGATATAGCCCTTGTCGTGGCTGAGGTTGTTGGAAGAGCGGAAGATGAAGTCGAAATCCACTTCTACCTCTTTCTCTATTCGGTTCTACGAGATTTTGTGTTGGTTAGTACAAATCCAAGTCTCCATAGAAGAACAGTATTGCAGTCCTAAAGCGCTTGGCCGTAGCATAGCCTCTGCCAATGGTTCTGATTTCCTGAATAGCTCCATTCATCCGCTCTGC
>JAFTEV010000083.1 GCA_017453465.1 Bacteroidaceae bacterium
ATACGTTGCAAATTTAAGCGGAAAATCGGGAACCACCAAATATCAGATTTGAAGTGTTAAAATTTAGAAAGTGCTGTGTTTCAGTATTTTATTATTTCTTGGTATTAGTTGTTATCAGTTGTTTTGGTGTGGTTACATACATGCCAAGATTCTGCGAATGCATGGTCTTCAATTTGGCCGGGTGTCAAATTTGTTGGTAAGCTTATGTTTTTTAAGTTTTTACAAGCTGCGAAAGCACTGAAGCCAATGGACGTAACCGATATGGGGAGAACGATGGATGTTAGTTTACTACAGTAAACAAATGCATTTCCGCCGATTTTTGTTACCCCTTCAGGTATGCAGATGCTTGTGAGGTTCTCGCAGTTATAAAATGCAGCAACATCTATGGTTGTTACTGAATTTGGAATGGTCACAAATTTTAGACTATTACAATCTTCAAATGTTCCTCTCTCAATAGTTTTTATTCCATGTGGGATTGTTATGGACTCCAATTTAGTACAACCATAGAAAGCCTCCTTTCCGATGCTTTTTAGTCCATTTGGCAATTTTATGTTTTTAAAGCCGCGACAGCAGTAAAAGGCTTTTTCCCCAATATCTTCAAGTGATTGTGGTAATATAATTTCTGAAACATTAGTACAGCCATAAAATGCAAAGTTACCGACCTTTTGAATACCTTCTTCGATTATAATTTTATTTATTTTCTTCTTGTTTTTTCTCCATGGTGTATTAAGCTCATTTCTTTTATACCAAAAGCTGGGCATTTTACCTTGTCCTGAAATTGTGAGGACACCATCTTTGCTCAATTCCCAATAACAATTATAGTCTTTTCTGATAGGTTTCTTTTTAGCTTCTGCATTTAATGAAAATAATGTACCTATAATAAGGAAGATGAAAATAATGTTTTTCATAAGATTCTGTTTTTAGCGGGTTAATAATGGTTTTCTCCATTTCATACATTCTCTGACATGTTCATCGGCGTATGGAGTTCCGCCGAAAACATCTGTTTTGTTGGTCATTCCTCTTTCTGTGCCATAGTACAGGAGGAAAGGACGTTGTTGGTTGCGGGCGAAATGAATGGCTGCTTGCAGTGCTTCCACATCATTTCCACATTCATACAGAAAGCGGTTTGTGTCGTGGTTGTCAAGAAACAGCCACAGCTGGAAGTCGGGCGAGTGGATGTAATGATTAAAATGCCGTTCTATGGCATCCTTCAGTTCTGGGTTCTCCGTGAAACCTTTCCCTGATTTTGCAGCTTTGCAAAGGAGTGACTGATATTCAAAATCAAACACACCGTCGAAGATACCGATGTATCTCTGCTGCCATGCGTCTTGCTGGGTCATGCACTTTTCCCTGGCGGCTTTGGCTAACTCTGCCGTCAGCCTTTTTCCATCGGGCTTCCCCCAGACTTCGCCAATAAGCAGGACGTGGGGGAAGTCAGCCTTCAATGCCTTGCGGAACTTGCGCCAAAACTGAAACGAAGGCCCTTTGGCATAGTCCAGCCGAATGGCATCGAAGCCGCATCGGCACAAGTCCCTGCCGCGTTCAATCATGTAGCGGCAAGCAGCAGGGTTGTCAAGGTTGAATTCTGGTAGTGTGTCAATGTCGGCAAAGCACTGTAGCTTTCCTGCCTTGTCCCTTTTGAACCAATCGGGATGTTCGCTGCATAGCCGATTGCTGATGTGACAATGGTTGGCTACAAAGTCAGCCGTGATGGTCATGCCCCGGCGGTGCACTGCATCTACAAGGTTCGTCACATCCTGCCATGTACCAAAGTGTTCATCCACCTGTTCGTAGTCCAGCACATGGTAGCCATGATATTCGTTGGTCTTGTAGAATGGTGTGAGCATGATGCCCGTGCAGCCCTGCCCTTGGATGTAGCTGAGCTTTGGGATGATGGCACGTAGTGTTCCACCTTTGAAGCACTGCCCCTTCCGCTTAGGGTCTGCGCCAGCAAAGCGGTCAATCATGATGTGATAGATAAAGGGGGCATTCATAACTTGCATTTGTTTTCCAGTTCATAAAAGACTCTTTCGATTTCTTCTCTGTCGCATTTCTTGATTTTCAGGAAAAGCAGAATGCTCACGATAATCAAAATGGCAATCAGCAGAAAGAGAAATACACCATTGTAATCAAGCATGATGGTTGAGCCACAGCAGTCAAGCATTTGTTTTTTCATTGTAGTAAAAGTTTGATGAATAGAAAATAGGTCTTGCAATATAGGAATGATAGCCAGCACAGCGGTAATGATGGCTAATCCGATTACGTAATTGTTGGTTCGTTGGGAGGTTTTGATTTCTGCCGAATGTGAGGCCACATTGCTCATCTTCATCAATGTGTTGAATTCTTGGAGGAGACCTAAACCTCTGAAAATGTACTCAACTTTTCTGTCCAACTCGCTCATGTGGAAAAGGTCTGTATGCAGATGTTGATTGATATGGAGCAGTGTGTCTTGTGTGAGTGAGGCATCCGATTGAGTTAATCGGCTTCTCAATCGTTGCATCAAAGACTTTGAATAGATGACATGGCACATTTCATAGACATTCAGTACATCTTCCAGCCTGTTAGCTGTGTTTATTTGGCGGGATGTGTGTTGAGGCTCAAAAACAAAGGGGTGATGTGTACGGATGGAAAGGATGGTTTTGTTGGCTGCGTATGTGATTTCTGTCCTGTTGTTGGAATATCCATGTGCAAGAAATCTATCACATTCGTGTTGAGGAACCCTCCGAAAATTTTCATTTCCGAAGAGCAGCCCGTATGCAAATCTCCGATTATCACCATGCAGTGCATTGTCAACAGCCGCAGCATATCTTCGGTAATATCGGCGGCTGAATTCTGTCTGTAGAACATTTCGACAAGTAAAAAAACGGTCGTCAACATCCAGCCCAATAATGTCTATAACCGAATAATCCAAATAGATACATCTTTCAGCACAGCCTTGCACCCACTCTATACGCTCTTTAAGCCATTCATGCAAAAAGATTGTAGGATCGTGTAGTGGATAGAACAAACCTTCGGTTCCCGTCTCGTAGAAAGCCCGCTTTAGGTAAACCAAATCATTTCTGTTGCAGATTAAATCAGCATACCTGAATTTTTGCATTGGGTCATTAGGCTCAAACACCTTGTCTATATCCGTACCAACGACAAAATATAGTTCTGGAATCCTTTTGCATGGAGGATAGTACCTTACAATATATGTATTGAGTTGAACTCTTCGTGGAGTCCTTTCCAATCCCCCCATGCTATGAGACTTATAATAAAAATATGGAGGCTGGTTGCATGTCAAAGCCGCATATTCATAGTGCCCTTCTTGCCTTCTGATATAATTGGGAAAAGGTGCGGTTTGCCAATTCAATTGCGTCTTGCATCTTCCACTTAACCTGCTAAGTGGAATGAAGAAGTACATGGAAACCTGAAAAACATTCTGTAACATAGTGCATTCTTTTTATGAGTGGTCTTCATTTGGGCGAAGAATGCACTAACTTTTAGACATAAAGAAAGCGCAGACTTGCCATATTTCCTGCCAGGTCTGCGACAACCTATCTATCCTTATGGAGAAGTCTGCACTTTATGCGCATACTTCAATAGGATAGATATATCTTGCTCTTAAAAATCCCTTTCGAGGTCGCAGTTCGGCAGGAAAATTGAGCAAATAAAATATGTGTCTCATGCGAAACACGGCGCAAAGATAAAAGGTTTTATTTTGTTGTGCAAATAAATGGTGGATTTTTTTGTGTGGGATTATTCATATTATTGGCTAACGCCGAGCTGAAGGTTCAAATTTGTTTCCATATGAAAGTAAAAGAATTTTTAAGGTGTGATGGTGAATGTAAAATTATTATTAACTTTGCGACTTGAAATCCTGCGAGGAACTTGTGAAGGAAACATTAGTGTTTAACTCAATAAAACTTAGTATTATGACAAATCTTCAATTCAAACGCATCTCCTCCTCTGCATTATTGCAGAATGGTTGGAAACTGGTCTTCCTTTTTGTTTTTGTAAACTTGATGACCGCCTGCTCTAACTCTGACGATGACAAAAATAACGATGTGCCGACGTTGCAAGGAGTTATCTCGTCGTATAACGAGTTCGGCGCAGCCATGTTGAATGTCACGGAAGCAGACATGACAAAGGCTGGATTCTCGCTTGGCGATGTCATCAGCATCACCATCGACGGCAAGGAACTCGTCATGCCTTACTACGACGGCTTCTACACGCGCAATGCTGAATACCTGTGTGTGGCCTATCCCACATATCCCAGCATCTGCTTCACGGCGAACAACACCGGACTGCCCGCAGAGCTTACAGGGCTGGTGGGCCATGCCGTCATCATCAAGATGAAGGAACAGGGGGGGTGTCTCGACGTGCAGCAGGCCCTGAGCATGAAATACACCAACAAGCGTGATGATTATCCCAAGCTCTCTGACGCGGAGTATGCCAATGCACGCGCCGTACATGCGGGCCATATTGCAAGCGGCAGGCTGCATCGCGCTTCATCGCCATTCTGCAACGACATCAACCGCGCTTCCTATGTGTCGGAATATCTGGAACAGGAAATGGTAAGGACTGTGCTCAACCTCGCTGATGCCGAGGAGAATATGCAGGCTTACGACATACCTCCCTACAGCCGTTCACTCTGGGAGGGAAACAGCGTGATATTGTGTCCACTCAAGGCTGACCCCACAGCAGAGGACTATAACAATCGTCTGATTGAGGCTCTGAAGAAACTACCGTCATACCCTGGCCCCTATGTCGTGCATTGTATGGAAGGAAAGGACCGCACGGGGTATGTTTGCGCGCTGCTTGAGGGATTGTGCGGGGCAACGTACAAGGAGATTGTGGACGACTACCTGGTTACCTACAAAAACTATTATGATGTCACACAGACTAAGGACCCCAATCTGTGCAACACCCTGGTGTCGCTAAGGCTCAACACGTGCTTGATGTATTATGCTGGCGTTAGTGACGAGGCAGAACTGCCGAATGTGGACTATGCAAAGGCATTTGCTAACTATCTGCTTTCGCATGGCATGAGCCAGGAACAGCTTGATGACCTTGTCCGTGTTCTGACAGCTCCTGTTTTGAAATAGTTCAGCTTGAGGTAGTGCTTGGGTTCGCTTGATGCCTTTAATGGTTTCGTATGTATCTGTTTTTACAGCTTCAATACTTTCACCAACGGCATAGATGCCTTCACACAAGTGGATTTAACAACATATTCATATATGTATAAGTAGTAAGGTGCATCCTTTAGTGGGTGCACCTTATTTTTCATAGATTCAAAGAAGATTAAAAATATCAATAACTGTCTGCATACATGGCCATATTTGCCTTTGGAATGGGGCATTTACGCATAATAATATAGGCAGTCCAATTTTATTCCTGTGCTGCTACTCTCAACGCAAGGAAAGCATCTTTCAATGCCTGAGACACAGAACTTGTTGGCTCTTTTAGAACAAGTTCTTGGTAGTTGTCAAGGAACTGGATACGACGACGGTGGAAGAAATGCAAGAAATGACGAAGGAAACCAATGCAATCAAGAATGACAATCTCTGTGCCCATCTCACGATAAAGACTTTTCGCATAGTCATTAACTTCACTGTCTATCGGCTCGGTGGTAATGAAGATATAATTATCGATGTGTGAGCCTTGCTTCCCGATTTTTTCGATACTCTTTTCTACATCTGTTTTTAACACCGCTTTGCTTTTCATCTCATAACATGTTATGATATTCGCTTCCGTGGCCAGTGTTATTTCTATATCACCAATTGCTCCTGTTTGTTTATCTGCAGCCTGATGCGAGAGCAATTCCTTGGTTTGTTCTCCTATCAAATCTTTTACAGCTTCATATGCTGCCGCCACAATCAGTACAGGAAGACGGCTAGACTTCTTACAATGTAGATGCTGAACTATGAGATTGACAATCTCTTCTGAAGATAGGGCAGAAAACTCACTACCATCTTTAATTCTAGCCAGTTGTTCCTTTAGTCGTTTGTCATTTTCCGCCTTTATCTCTATAAGGTTTCGTATGATTTCAAGCAGCACAAGTTCCGCTTTTGCAGGGTAAAGTTCTACATATGCCAAGACATCCATCATTTGGTAATATGGTTGAGGAGGCCGACTTGTCTTAAACATTTCTTTTGCCAATGGACGTTCTATCTTCCTGAAAGAAGGCGTGAGGAAAGCAGTAGTTACATTGCATGGCAGCTGATGCTTCAATACGTAGGGTTCAATGATGTTCTCATCGTAACTTCTTCCTTCGTAAGCGTCATCCCCGCCTAAAGATGAAGTAGGCTTATACAAGTTGATTGATGGGCGGTCAATCTTTGCCACCATTCCTGACATCAAATATCTGATGGGCGACTTGTTTTCGTTCCTGCAAATGTCATGAATCGGCTTTTCAATGCGATTCTCTACAAAACTATTTTTCCGCTTGGCTGCTTTCTTGTGAAGTTTCTCTATGTCCATATTAGCACTTAATAAAATCCTTTGCTGAATGTTTGGGAAGAATGTATTATTTGAGACTTTCCATTCAGTACGTCTATTACCATTTTTACTACTGCTTTTCCTAAATTGCAGGGAACGGCATTGCCAATTTGCGTGTACTTCATCGACTGTGAACCTTGGAATTGGTAGTCGCGTGGGAAGGTCTGGATGAGCGCAGCTTCAGCTACAGTGATACGGCGGAGATAATCAGGCACAACAGTCGTGACGGTGGCATTCGGATTCTTGGTAAGACTTTCAAAATAGGAATCCACCCATGGCTCGGCTTGATTATAGAGTTCATTCTCGTCAATGATTGGCGTTTTATTGCCGCCCATGGAAGCTGGTAGGGTGGCTGAATAGCTATCAAGTCGGAGCGGGCGACCGAGGCCATTGAATATCATGCCTGCGTATGGGGTTTTGCGCAAAACAGGATGCTGTGCAAGTGTTATTTTTGCACGGCATACATCCTGATTATTGCCTGTCCCGGCTTTATCAAGCGTCAAAAGCACTTCTCGCACGGTCTTTGATGGTATACGGTAGGGCTTCATCATATTGTATAAGTCCGGAACAATAGTGGAATCACCACGGAATCCAACGATGAAAATGCGCTCGCGAGCTTGGGGAACATCGAAATCCTTGGCATTAAGCACCATGAAATTTACGGAATATCCGATATTGCGCATAGAGCGGATAAGTAGATTACGTGTTCCCTCCCATTTTTGCAAAGTGCCGAGAGCCTTTACGTTTTCCATGACAAAAGCACGAGGTTTCAGCATATCCAAAACTGAAAGGTAACTCCAGATAAGTTGGCTACGCTTATCATTGGCATCCATCTTTCCCGCTACAGAGAATCCCTGACAGGGGGGGCCGCCAATGACTAACGAGATGTCTGTAAGACCATTCAGTTCTTTCATTTTCTCATTGATGTCACCACAGACAATGTGGTTACCAATATTCGTCCGATAAGTCAGGCAGGCCTCCTTCATCATATCGTTGGCCCAAATCACGTTGGCACCAGCCTCGATTGCGCCGATGTCCAAACCGCCAGCACCAGAGAAAACAGAAACGGTGCGAATGTCTTTTTGATTATCTGCCATAGTCTATATGATGATATGTGGTGCAAAATTACAAAAATTCTCCCAATCAGTGGTAAAAAGACGTGAAAAGATTAAATTTTTATGGATTTCTGGAGCATAGTGATACGGTGTTGGCAAATATTGAATATTTGGTGAAAATAGTTTTCTGCATGAGTAGCATTGCATTACCGTTGCCTTAGCAAAGCATTGTGACAACTGTTACGTAGGTTTACGAAGATTTATTGTGAGAAAACTTCTATTTGTTTCCCCTCTCAATCTTCTGTTCGTAGAAGCGGACTTTCAGCATTTGTTTTTCCACTTCCTTTTGGCCGGCTTTCACGTCGGCAAAAAGGCGGGCCAGCTGGTAGCACTGCTCCACGGCCAGGGCATCCTCGGCTGTGGCGTTGGGCGGCAGGATGGCAGAGCTGCCACGTGCCTCGCCTACAGCTACTTGTGTGAAGTGGTACTGGCGTTTGTTGTCGATGCTGACAATCTGTAGGGTGCCTTCCTCGTTGACTTCGGCAAAAAACTTGAGGTGCGTCTTGCTGCCAGCGTGAGAGGGCACTACGTAGTTGCCAACGCTCTGGAAGCGGCTGTCTTTTTCCAGTACGAACTGCTTCTTCATGTCCTCCAGTTCGAGCCGCTTGAAGGTGAGGGCACTGTCGGCTTTGGCAAAGGCAAACTTGGCCTCTTGCAGTTCCAGCGAGTCGGCAAACAGCAGGGCTGCCTTGCGGCATTCCACTTCCTTGGGGTAGGTGGTGCGCAGCGAGTCAATCAGGACGTGGGCATCGTCGTAGCGATTCTGATTCATGGCAGTGCGTGCCTCGCTGAGCAACTGGTATGCTTTCTTGGTATTGTTTGACCCGCAACAGGCAAGCAGCACAGCCACGGATAGGAGCAAAACATTTTTCATCATGTGGTTTTGTTTCATGCGGTTTTTTACTAATTGCCGCAAATTTACATACTTTTTCTTTATTTTTCTATGGAAAAGGCCGAAAGTTAAAGAAATTAGCTAACTTTGCATAAAAATACCATTAAAGAAATGAAAAAACTGTTTTCTTGCATAGCAGGTTTACTGTTGACTGTGTTCTGTGCGGCACAGCAAATCAGTCTCTCCGACATCACGGCAGGCAAGTATGCCGCCAAGCAGATTCGCGGCATCACTCCGCTGGCCGATGGCGAGACCTACGCACAGCTGAGTGCCGACGGAAGGAAGATTGAACGCCATTCGTTCAAGACGGGTGCGCTGGTCGAAACCCTCTTCGATGTAGCCACGGCACGCGACGCGCAAATCAGCTCCTTCAGCCGCTACATCATGTCGCCCGACGAGAAGAACATCCTCATCGAGACCGACCGCAAGCCCATCTACCGTCATAGCTGCACCGCCACCTATTATATATATAATGTACGCAACAAGACACTGGTGCCCCTGTCGAAGGGCGGTGCACAGGAGTGCCCCAAGTTCTCGCCCGACGGCAATGTGATTGGCTTTGTGCGCGATGGCAACATCTTCTTGGTCAAGCTGCTGTATAATAACGCAGAAAGCCAGATAACGAAGGACGGCGAGCAGAACAAAATCATCAACGGAAAGGCCGACTGGGTCAATGAGGAAGAGTTCAGCATGAACGGTGCATTCGATTTCTCGACCAACAGCGAAATGGTGGCATGGATTCGTTACGACGAAACGGCTGTGCCCACCTACACCATACCCTGCTATCAGGGTGCCGCCCCTGCCCAGACTGCCTACAGCCTCTATCCGGGCACGTATGCCTACAAGTACCCCAAGGCTGGCGAGACCAACTCGAAGGTCACGGTGCACAGCTACGACATCAAGAGCCGTGTCACCCGCGACATCAAGATTCCGGTGGAAACGGGCAGCTACATCCCACGCATTCAGTTCACTGGCACACCCGACAAACTGATGGTCCTGACGCTCAATCGCCACCAAGACCAGCTCGACTTCTACTTGGCCGATGCCCGCAGCACGGTGGCCAACCTGGTGTTGCGCGAGAAAAGCGACACCTACGTAGATACGCCCACTTACGAAAACCTTGACTTCAAGGGCGACCAGTTTGTGCTCCTGAGCGAGCGCGACGGCTATCGCCACCTCTACCTCTACAACATGAATGGCCAGCTGCAGAAGCAACTGACTCAGGGCAACTTCGAGGTTCGCAGCTATTATGGCCACGACGCATCGGGCAAAAACTTCTACTTTGCCAGCAACGAAGGCAATCCGCTGGAGCAATACATCTACAGGGTGGATGTCAATGGCAAGCGCGTGAAACTCACAGAGAACAAGGGTACGAACACCGCTGTATTCTCCACCGGCTGCACCTATTTCCTCAATGTCTTCTCCGACCTGCAAACGCCCTACGTCTCGGCCCTCTATACCGCTTCGGGTAAACAGCTGAAGGTTTTGGAAGACAATGCCGCGCTGAAGGCATCCTTGGCCAGTCTGCCGCTCGGACGCGCCAAACTCTTTTCGTTCAAGACCAAGGAAGGCATCGAACTGAACGGCTGGATGGTCAAGCCAGCCACCTTCAGCGAGGGCAAGAAATACCCCGTCATCATGTACCAATACAGCGGCCCAGGCACCCAGGAAGTGCACAACGCTTTCACGGGCGGCTTTTATGGCGGGCTGATATGGGAACGCCGCTTGGCCGAGAAAGGCTACATCGTGGTCTGTGTCGATGGCCGTGGCACGGGTGGCCGTGGCCGTGACTTCCAGCATTGCACCTACAAGAAGCTGGGCGACCTGGAGTCGCACGACCAGGCCGAGGCCGCAGCCTATCTGGGCACCTTGCCCTACGTTGACAAGTCGCGCATCGCCATGTGGGGCTGGAGCTTCGGTGGCTTCAACACCATCATGTCCATGGCCGAGGGCCGAGGGCTGTTCCGCTGCGGCGTGGCCGTGGCTCCGGTGACCGACTGGCGTTACTACGACACGGCCTACACCGAGCGATTCATGCGCACTCCGCAGGAGAATGCTGCCGGTTATGATTGCAGTCCGCTTCATCGCTACAAGAACCTGAAGGGCGACCTCCTGCTCATCCATGGCACAGCCGACGACAACGTGCACTACCAGAACACGGCTGAACTGGCCGAGGCTCTGGTGCAGGCCGACATCCAGTTCGACATGCAGGTCTATACCAACCGCAACCACAGCATTTTTGGCGGAAACACCCGCAAGCACCTCTTCACTCGCATAGAACAATTCTTTGATACTCATCTCTTAAAATAAGCACACAATGAAAGCAAAGCATCTTCTCCTCAGTCTGGCCCTGCTGTCTGCCTCCATGCTGAGCGCACAGACCGATGGCCGCAAACCGAAAGTATATGAAAATGTGCCCACCGACTCCATTCGCCTTTCCGACCCCTTCGTGTTGGCCGACAAAGCCACCAAGACCTACTACATGACGGGTACGGGGGGCTTGATGTGGAAGAGCAAGAACCTGCGCACATGGTCGGGACCTTACGTCGTGGCACAGACCGACCCCGCATCGTGGATGGGGCCGCGTCCCATGATTTGGGCTGCCGAGATACATCCCTATCAGGGCAAATACTACTACTTTGCCACCTTCACCAATCGCGACGTGCAGATTGACACCGTGGCCAACAACGTCATCGACCGACGTTCCAGCCACGTGCTGGTGGCCGACAAGCCCGATGGCCCCTACGTCCCCATGGCCTCGCCCACCTATCTGCCCGCAGACAAGCCTACGCTCGACGGAACTTTCTGGGTGGACACCGACGGCAAGCCCTACATGGTCTATTGCTACGAATGGCTGCAAAACCTCAACGGCACCATCGAGAAGATTGAGCTGAAGCCCGACCTCAGCGGTTCTGTGGGCGAAGGCAAGGTGCTCTTCCGTGCCAGCGATTCGCCCTGGAGCCGCGAGAAGAGTGCCAACGGCGAGGACCGTCCCAACAAGGTGACCGATGGTCCCTTCCTCTTCACCACCTCCACGGGTCGCCTCGGAATGCTCTGGACCAGCTGGGTCTATGACCAATACACACAGGGCGTAGCCTACTCCCAGTCGGGCACACTCGATGGTCCCTGGGTGCAAGAGCCTGCCCCCATCACCCCGCCCAACTATGGTCACGGAATGCTTTTCAAGGACTTCAATGGCAACACCCTCATGGCCGTCCACTCCCATGCCAAGCAGGGCGAAACGACCATTCGCATTCCCCACTTCTTCCTCGTCTCCCTCAGCGGCAACAATCTGACCGTCATTCGGGAATATAAGCCGTAATGCAGGGTAAAGTTCACTCGTGATAGGCACTTATTGTAGTGCTACTTTGATTATACCCCTAATAGTTTCTTGCGAAGCTTTTAGGGGATTTTTCTTTGGGTAGCTTTCCTTTTTATAGATGCTGGCAATGAAAGTTGACGCAACGGCGTTGTTTGTAAAAACAATGTACGTTGTTTCTAAAAACAACGCCGATGTTTTCAAAAACAACGCCGTTGCGTCAACTTTGTTTGCTGAAGTGAGAAATTTGGGTTGGAAGTGGGGAAAATTTTTGTGTGGAGCGGGGATGGGTTTTGTGTGGAGTGGGGGTGGGTTGGGAATGGAATGAGGGGAGGTTGGGAGTGGGGGGCCGTCAAGCAAAGTATGGGTTGAATCTCGGCCTCGTTGGGTGGGGGTGAAAACGGGGTTTAGCAAATTTTTATTTTGCATGGTGACTTTCAGAATACGCAAAATTGTATCGAAATGTGCAAAAAAGCCTCGATTTTTATGAAAAATGCGTTTTCTGTATGCAGTTTGTTGTGATTTTAGATAGAAAAGATTAACTTTGCGCAACAAAACTTTAAACAAAATTCACACAAATGTAAAATGAGAATGAGAAAAAGAAGCGTAATGACATGGGCTGTAGTTATGGCTACAGCGACAGTCGGGGTGACTTCGTGCAACCTCGACATGCCCAAGGAAGTTCCATCATCGTTTGAGACGATGACCGTGGAAAAGTCTGACATTGAGATTCCCGTAAAGTTCAGTGCCAGAATGAAAGGTAAAACCGACGTGACCATCACGCCGCAGGTGAGTGGACAGTTGATGCGCATCTGCGTAACCGAGGGTCAGACGGTCAGACAGGGAGAGACCCTCTTTGTCATTGACTCGCGCAATGCCCAGCTGGAGCTGGAGGCAGCGGAGGCCAACCTGCAGGCTGCCTTGGCACAAGAGAACTCGGCCAAGCTGGAGTATGACTCCAACAAGAACCTGTTTGAGAAGAAAATCGTGAGCAGCTATATGCTGAACAACAGCGAGAATGCCTACAAGCAGGCGCAAGCCTCGGTAGCTCAGGCTCGTGCAGCGGTGAACCGTGCGAAGGTGAACCTCGGCTTCTGCACCATTTCGGCTACGGTGTCTGGCATTATCGGTGAGATTCCTGTACGTGTGGGCGACCAAGTGTCGCCGATGACGCAGCTGACCGTGCTGAGTGGCAATACGACGATGTATGCAGAGTTCTCGGTGACAGAAGGCATTGTTGAGGCCATGGTAAAGGAAGGCGTGAAAGCAGGCGATCTGGACGACCACATTGCTAAACTGCCCGCTGCAACGTTTGTCATGAAGAATGGTACGGAGTATCCTCACAAGGGCCATGTGGTCAGCCTGACGGGTGTGGTCAATGCAGAGACCGGCTCACTGACCAGCAAGGTGTCGTTCCCCAATCCCGACGGCCACCTGTACTCTGGCATTCAGGGCACGATTGTCATGCCTTTCGCCGAGAAGGGTGTAATTGTTATCCCGCAGTATGCCGTAGTACGTCTGCAAGACAGGGCGCAGGTCTATAAGGTGCAGGCAGACAGCACGGCAACGGCTGTCGAAGTGACTACAACAGATACGGGCAACGGTAAGGACTTCATCGTGACCAGCGGCCTGAAGGTGGGCGACAAGATTGTGACCACAGGTGCCAACAACGTGACTGAAGGACAGAAGGTTTTGTTTTAATGCGTGTTTGTTTGGAAATTAAAAGTTAAAAATTAAAAGTTAAAATGGGCTGGCGCAGTACACGGACATTCCGCATGGCATTTTAACTTTTAAGTTTTTAAGTTTTAACTTCAGAATAATTTGTCAAATTGTAAATCGTTCAATTGGGAATGAAGAATAATATATTTATCAATAAATATGTGATGGCTTGTGCCATCTCTATTGTGATTGCGCTGGTGGGCTACATTGCGATGGGTACACTGCCTGTCGAGCAATATCCCGATATTGCGCCGCCTACGGTGCAGGTCACTACCAGCTATACCGGTGCTGACGAGAACACGGTGATGAAGTCGGTCATCCAGCCCCTGGAAGAGGCTATCAATGGTGTAACCGATATGACCTACATTACCTCTAAGGCTTCGTCGAATGGTGAGGTGGAGATTAACGTTTATTTCAAGCAGGGCACAGATGCTGACATGGCTGCAGTGAACGTGCAGAACCGTGTGAGTCGTGCTCAAGCCCTGTTGCCAGCCGACGTTACCAAGGTCGGCGTGAAGGTGGAGAAGCGACAGAACAACATTCTGCAGATTTTCGCCGTGAAGAGCACCGATGGCAAGTATAATGAGGACTTCGTGTCAAACTATGTCGATATCAATATCAAGCCTCGCTTGATGCGTATCACTGGTGTGGGTAATGTGCTGAGCTTGGGTAACACCTACGCCCTGCGCATCTGGCTGAAGCCTGACGTGATGGCTCAGTACGGGCTGACACCTAATGAGGTCTTTGCCGCCATCGGCGGACAGAGCTTCGTGTCTGCCGTGGGTACGCTGGGCGAGCAGTCGCGCAACTCTTATCAGTACTCCATGCAGTATAAAGGTACGTTGAAGACTGTCGAGGAATTTAACGACATTGTGTTGCGCACTCATGGTGGCGGCATGTTGCACTTGAGCGATGTGGCTGAGGTGCAGATTGGTGCCATGAGCTACAACTTCACATCGAATATCCAGGACCGTCCGGGTGCCCTTTTCATGGTGTTTGCAGCACCGGGTGCCAACGCTACTGAGGTGAACGCCCGCATCGGCAAAATGTTTGAGGAAGCGAAGAGTACGATGCCTGCCGGTCTGGAGTTTGTCACCATGATGACCAGCGATGACTTCCTCTTCGCAGCCATTCACAACGTGGTGGAGACGCTTGTCATCGCCATCATCCTCGTGGTGCTTGTGGTGTTCTTCTTCTTGCAGAATATCAAGGCCACGGTTATTCCCAGTATCTCGATTATTGTGTCGCTGTTGGGCACCTTCGCCGTTGTCTCGATGGCTGGCTTCTCGCTCAACATTCTGACGCTGTTTGCCCTTGTGCTGGCCATCGGTACGGTGGTGGACGACGCCATTGTGGTGGTCGAGGCTGTGATGGCCAAGATGGAGAACGGCATAAGCGATGCTCGCGAGGCTACCCGCCAGGCCATGAACGAAGTGTCGGTGGCCGTTGTGTCGTGTACGTTGGTGTTCATGGCCGTGTTCATCCCCGTGATGTTCATGCCGGGCACGTCGGGCACCTTCTTCACCCAGTTTGGTGTGACGATTGCCTCGTCCGTAGGTCTGTCGTGTGTATCGGCCCTCACGCTCTGTCCGGCTCTCTGTGCCATCATGATGCGTGTGACGGAAGGCAGGAAGGAGGGCAAGGGCCTGACTTACTATACCAAGGTGGCTTATCAGGCCAGTTACAATGCCGTATATAATAAGTATAGCAAGAGCGTGCAGAAGTTCATCAAGCGTCCCATTCTGTCGTGGGGCCTTCTGGTGCTGGCCGCTGTGCTGTTAGTGTTCTTTATGAGGAGTCTGCCTTCTGGTCTTGTTCCTCAGGAAGACCAGGGTGTGTTCCTGGCTGAGATACGTGCCCCGGAGGGTACCACGCTGAAGCAAACCCGCGAGATGGTGAAGAAGGTGGAGGAAAAAGTAAAGCAGATTCCCGAATTGGAGAGCTTCTCTATGACCTGCGGTTACGGTATGTTGTCGGGTGCCGGTTCTAACTATGCCACGATGGTGGTGCGCCTGAAGAACTGGGATGAGCGTCCTGGCATGAACCACCTGATTGACCTCGTTATCGGTCGTTTCTACTATGACTGTATGGACATCAAGAACCTGCAGGTGCTGCCCTTCCAGATGCCTCAGATTCCTGGTTACGGAACAAGTAACGATATTACCTTGATTGTGGAGGACCCCTCCGACGGCAACCTGTCGGAGTTTGCGAAGCATACGGAGCACTTCCTGTCTAAGTTGTCAGCACGCCCGGAAATAGCTTCTGCTACGTCAACCTACTCGGAACGCTTCCCGAAGTATCAGGTCGATGTGGATGCTGCCCAGTGCGACCGTGCTGGAGTAACGCCGGAAGTCGTACTCAACACGCTGGGTGCTTTCTGCGGTGGTGCTTACATTGGTAACTTCAACCAGTTTGGTAAGGTTTACCGCATCATGGCAGCTGCCTCGCCCGATAACCGCCTCGACCCGCAGGCACTGCACAATATCTTTGTGCAGGTGAAGGGCGGCAAGATGGCTCCAATCAACGAGTTTGTCTCTCTGAAGGAGATTGTCGGCCCTGCCAATATCGAGCACTTTAACTTGCTCCAGAGCATTACTTGCTATGTGACTCCGGGTAGCGGATACACTGAGGGTGATGTTCACAAGGTGATTGCCGAGATGTTTAAGGAAGAGATGCCCGCGACCGCCACATACGAGTACAGCGGTATGTCGCGTGAGTTGGAGGAGGCTGCCGGCTCGAATGCTACAGCAATCATCTATGTCATCTGCGCCATCTTGATTTACCTCATTCTGGCTTCATTGTACAACTCTTGGTTCACACCGTGGGCCGTGCTCTTCAGCGTGCCTTTTGGACTGATGGGTACTTTTGTGTTTGCCTACTTCGGCAATCTGCTCCATCTGCCCGGCATGGACAACAACATCTACCTGCAGACGGGTGTCATCATGCTTATCGGTCTGCTGGCCAAGACTGCCATCCTGATTACCGAGTTTGCTACGGAACGCCGTGCCCAGGGCATGAGCATCCCGGAGGCCGCCTTCGATGCTTGTAAGGAGCGTCTGCGTCCTATCTTGATGACGGTGCTCACGATGATTATCGGTATGATTCCCCTTGTGATTGAGGGCGGTGCAGGTGCCAATGGTAACCGTGCCCTTGCCTTCGGTGTTATCGGCGGTATGAGTATTGGTACGATTGCCTTGCTCTTCGTCGTGCCAGCCTTCTTCATCGTGTTCCAGAAACTGCATGAGAAGTTCCAGGGTGGGGGAGTAGAAGTGAAAAGTGTTGAAGTAAAAACTGCTGAATAAATTATGAAAAGACTAAGCAATATCTTTATCGCTGCAGCCGTGAGCCTGTTGCTCACGGGCTGCGGCCTATATAAAAAGTATGAGCAGAAGGAGTATGCGCCCGCCAATGCCTTTGGCGTGTCGCAGGACGTGACGGATGCTGCTGGCGGTGCGTCGCTGGCACAGATGTCGTGGCGCGAGTTCTTCACCGACCCGCTGTTGCAGCAGCTCATCGAGCAGGTGCTGGCAAACAATACCGACATCAATTCGGCTCGCATAGCCGTGGAGAAGTCGGAGGCTGCGCTGAAGGCAGCCCGTCTGGCCTACCTGCCATCGTTTAATTTTACGCCATCGGGTTCAATCAGTAGCTTCGACGGCTCTCCTGCCGTCAAGACCTACAACCTGCCCTTGCAGATGTCGCTGGACCTGGATGTGTTTGGTGCCATCACCTCGCAGAAGCGCAAGGCCAAGGCTGTGCTCATGCAGTCGCAGATGCGTGAAGAGGCTGTGCGTGCAAACCTCATCTCTACCACTGCGCAGCAGTATTATCTGTTGCAGGTGCTCGACCTCCAGCTGGAGATTCTCCTTATGACTGACAGCTTGTGGAATGCTTCGCTTGAGACGCAGAAGTCACTCTGGGAGAATGGCAAGGCGTACAGCACAGCCGTCAACCAGATGGAGTCTTCCTATTTGAATGTGAAGACGCAGATTGTCGATACTCGTCGCAACATCCGCGCTACGGAGAATGCCATCTGCCGACTGCTGGCCATCACGCCGCAGCACATCAACCGCAGTAACTGGGGTACTGCTGCCCTGCATCATCCTGAGGCTGGGCAGGGAGACATGGGCCAGCGTATGTTCAACACGCAGTTCCTGAAGATTGGTGTGCCCGCCTCAATGCTGGAGTGCCGTCCTGATATTCGCATGGCTAACTATGCCATGGAGGAGGCTTTCTACAATACGCAAGCCGCACGTGCAGCCTTCTTCCCCAGCATCACACTGGGTGGTACGGTTGGATGGACAAACTCGGCTGGCGATGCCATCGTCAACCCTGGCAAGCTGTTGCTGAATGCAGTGGCTTCGCTCGCTCAGCCCATCTTTGCCCGTGGCAAGCTGATTGCCAACAAGAAGATTGCGAAACTCACCGAGGAGGATTTGCAGAAGAAATATGTGCAGACCGTCATCGATGCCGGCAATCAGGTGAACGAGGCCATGGCCGACTGTGAGGCTGCCCGTGAGAAGTTTGCTTTCTATCGCCGTCAGGTGGAGGTGCTTCACGAAGCCTATACGGGCACTCATGAACTGATGGACAACGGCAAGGCCAACTACTTGGAAGTGCTCACGGCACAGGAATCGTTGCTTAAAGCTCAGCTCAGTGAGGCCATGAACATGTATGACGGCAGTGAGGCAGTCATTGCGCTCTACATCGCGCTGGGTGGCGGAACGAAGTGATTTTGTATATGGAAAGCCAAAAGACAACTACTTTCTAACTGAGACTTTTTATGAAAAGGTTTTTACTATTGTTGAGTGCTTCGTTGCTCATGGGCGGGGCTGGCTATGCTCAAACGCCGGAAAATGACAGTGTGCCGCATAAGAAGAATTTTTTCGAGAAGCTGGTGTCGTTTGCCCCCATCAAGTGGATTGTTAATAACTGGAGCGACTCTGATCCACGATATGCCTTGCCTTCGTTCTACAACTGGGCTGGGCAGATTCAGAACACCACGTCGTTTGAGTGGATTAACATGGAGACACCGCAGGGCATGGATCTGCACATGCGGTCGAGGGTGAGCAACCGTCTGGGCCCTTATTTCGGCTGGCGATTCCTGTTCTTTGGTGCTACGGTTGACGTGAGTGCCATTGGGAAGGGAGCGAATAAACGCAAGGATGAGTTTACGCTGTCAATCAACTCATGCCTGTTTAACATCGACCTTATTCGCCGCAGGACGGGTGGTGATTTCGTCATGCACAAACTCACTTATCAGGACCCTGTTTATGGTACGCTGGATTTGAAATCGGAGTTGGGCAATGTGGACCTTGGCGACTACACAAAGAACAGCCTGACTGGTGTCAACATCAACTACTTCGTTAATCACAGGCGGTACTCAAATCCTGCTGCATTCTCTAACGGTGCCATCCAGCTGCGCTCTGTAGGTTCGCCCATCATTGGTCTTGGCTATACCCACCAGAAGGTGGAGACCGAGTCGGCAAACCTCTTTGGCACGATGGGACTGATGATGTTGACCGACGAAAATGGCAATGCGCTGGTTGACAATAACAGGTTTAATGAACTGGAGCAAATCTACGAACAGGATAAAGGTGCGTATGATGCAGAAGTGTCAAGCCTGTTGAGGCGCGGCTGGAGGAATATGAAAGGAGCGGAAGGCAACACGGTTCGTGCCTTCCTGACCAATCGTATTCCTACTGTTACAACGATTGACGACTGGCATTTGCAGCTGGGTTTTGCATACAACCTGGTGTTCTCTCGCCGCTTGTTGTTAGGTTTGTCGGCCATTGTCTCTCCTGGCTTGAAGCGTGTGCACTCGAACAACGAAGGCGGTTACATCTACCAACATGCTGAGACTTTCAGCAATATCATTCAGGATGTGGAAGGCCGCACGGTGGCACCCGAAGATTTCCGCTACAGCTTTAGCGACACTCACTTCAATGTGAACACTTTCCTCCGTGCCAGTCTGACGTTCAACTTCAACCGTTGGCGTGCGGGTGTGAACACATCGTTCAGCAATTATTTCTACAATAACAAGGGCATGAAAGTGAGCAATGGCTTCGGCAGCGCGGAAGTGTATGTGGGCTATTGCTTTGGCCGAAAGAAGGACTATCGCTACAATGGCAAGCTCCGTCAGGAGTACATCCAGGCGGCTCTCACACCCCGACAGATTGCGGAAATGCGCGACACCATGCCCAAGAGCAATATTGACTTAGGCCCCACATACGTTGACAGTCTGGGCAAGACACCACGTTATCATAAGGACGTGTTTGAGCTTGGCATCAACGGCTGCGACCTGGTGCGTGGGCCAGAAGGCAAATATGGCTGGTATGAAATAGAGGATGGCTACGTCACTCCTCGTCAAGACACCGAAGGCCGTTTGCGGAAGGGCGTAAAGCTGGAACTGGATGAAGACGGACGCTTTGAAGTTGAGGCTGGTCACGACAAGAACTTCCGCACGGGCAACTGGTGGAGGTCACAGCTCAGTCTGGACCAGATTCCAGACCCGTGGTATCCAGAAATGCTGCACTATGCGCTGCGCGGCAAGCTGACGCTCTACCTGCGTGGTCGCATCTTCGGAACGAAGAAGCCCGTGAAGCTGGAGCTGGATGATGTTTACCTGAATCATGGCAAGGAGTCGAAGAGCTTCTCGCAGATTGCTATCAAGTCGTTCCGCTCGCGTTCTTCCTACAGCATTGAGGGCGAAAGGGAAATCAACGGTCGTCGGTTCCGCATCTACATTGAACAGAAGAAGCTGGGTAAATTCACCCAGATGTACATTTCGCACATTGCTCCTGCCAATGCCGAATGGATGTCGAAGCTGAGCGACTCGCGTCCTGTCAGTTCAATCTCTATTCCCGGCACGCACGATGCAGGTACGGCTTCGCTCTACGAGTCGGCAGTGGTCAACACAGCCCACACACAGAACTTCTCTGTGCCCGCTCAGCTTTACGACGGTGTGCGTGCCTTCGACATCCGTCTGAAGAAGAACCTGAAGTATGGTCACACGTTTGAGTGTCGCGAAGGTTTTGACAGCACTATGGTGGAGTGGGACCGTTTCCTGAACGAACATCCAAGCGAGGTAATCATTGCCATGATTGGTGTCGATGGTGGCGGCAAGTGGGACCCTGAACTCATCAAGAACTATCAGCAGCTCATCAAGCAATACCCACACCGCTTTGTGGAGAATTTTGATGCACACACCACACTGGGCGAAGTGCGTGGCAAGATTCTTGTCATTCGCCGTCAGGAAGACTGTCCGTTTGGCAAGCTGCTCAAGTTTAGCGATAACGCAGTGTTCAACTACGACTGCTTCCGTGTGGAGGATGTCTATAAGGAGCACAAGACGTGGCGGAAAGCCAAGGTGGTGGAAAAGCACATCCGTGAGGCTTTCGAGGACGAAACCTACGACAAGTGGTACATCACGTTCAACTCCGTGGCATGGTCACCACGTCGCCACATTCCATACGCTTACGCTTGGGGCGGCGGCCACATTCGCCGACCACTCAACAAAGCTCTGCGCGAGGCAATCGACATGAAGGACTATAGCGACTTCGGCATTGTGTTCCTCGACTTCTACAACGACCATGGCGAACAGCCACAGCTGGTCAACACCATCATCTCCACCAACTTCTACGACGAGTTTGTAGAGTAAGGAGCGGAGAACCGCTTTGGCTTTTAGGCCAAGAAGAAGGGTGGATGTGTTTCGCGAAACACATCCACCCTTTACATTTTGTCTGTCTTCAGTGAGCCATTAGGGTGCTTAGCCCTTCACTTCCACCACGGCGTTGGCTGGCTGCTTCTGGTTTTCGTCCCAGATGAGTTGCCCGCAGGTGCCTTCTACGGTGAGGTGGCCGCTGGTGGGGTTCTTGATGCTGGTGACATTGCCCAGGATGTTGCCGTTGACGGTAGAGTATTCAAAGAGAAGGTTTGCATCGGGACCAAAGGTACAGTCTTCCAGCGTAAGCCCGTCAACGTAGCAGAGGAGCTGTTCGCCCGTAAGGTGGCAGCGCACGAGGCGGATGTTCTTGCCGTACCAAGCCAGGTATTCGCCGTTCAGTTCGCTGTCGTAGATGGTCACGTTCTCTGATTCCCAGAATACGTCTTTCGAGTTGATGACGGCGTTGTGGATTTTCACGTTCTTGGCGTACTGGAAACCATAGTTGCCTTCTTGGTGATAGTGGTCAATGCGAATGTTCTCGCTGTGCATGAATATGTAGTCGCACTGCTCAATGCGGACGTTCTTCAGCTGAATGTCTCGGCAGTCCCAGAGGTATTGTTCTCCGTTGGGGAAGTCCGTGTTTTCCACGTAGATGCCGTCCATGCGGCGAAACAGCTTGGGGGCATCCACACGGCAGTCCACCATGCGGCAGTTGCGGCTGTACCACAGGCTGGAACGTGCGCTCTCGGCAAAGTAGCAGTTGCTGACCTTGAAGCCGTCAGTTTCCCAGAAGACATACTTTCCTTCAAATGTGCAACCTTCGGCTTCGATGTTGCTCGACTCCTTGATGGACGATTCGCCCACATGGATGGTCACGTTCTCCAGTCGGAGGTCGTGGGAGGCATAGAGTGGTCGCTCGCCTCCATATTCTTTATTTCTAATGGTTGTCATGTATCTATTCTACTCCAGTTTTTTCGTGTTAGTTTGAAGAGGAAAGTGCAGCCTCGCCAGCAGAGTTCGATGGCCATGGCAATCCAAACGCCTTTCAGTCCCATGCTGGGAGCTAAGATGAGTGCGAGCGAGAGGCGTACAATCCAGATGCTGGCCACGTTCATCAGACTTGGTATCAGTGTCTTGCCAGCCCCTACAAATACACTGTAGGCAACAATAGCTGCGGCAAAGCCAGGTTCGGCCCATGCCTCGATGCGCAGGACTTCTGTCCCTAAAGCGATGACATCGGCCTTGGGGGTGATGATTGACATCATTTCGGGCGCAAATATCCACATGATGATGCCCATGAAGGCCATGATGCTCATGCCCAGTGCCATAGCAATCCAGGCAAAGCTGCGCATCAGGTCCTCGCGCTTGGCCCCCTTGCTTTGGCCTACCAGTGTGGTGGCTGCTTCTGCCACTCCGTAGCCCGGCATGTAGCAGAGCCCCTCCACCTCAATGCCAAACATGTTGGCGGCAATGGCAACATTGCCCAGCGGGGCGATGATGCCGGTAATGGCAATTTGTGCACCACACATCACGCCGCGCTCCAGTCCGATGGGACTGCCTATTGTGAAGGCTTTCAGCAGAGTGATCTTTGTCGGCTTGAACCGCCGTTTGGTGTCAAGCGAAAATCTCAGTAGCTTGTCTTTTACAATGAGCGCATAGAGCATACAGACGGTCGTGATGGAGTAGGCCAGGAAGGTGCCATAGGCAGCACCGAGGATGCCCATGTGCAATTGGAAAATAAAGATGTAGTTGAACACCACGTCAAGCACACACATCATGGTGTTTAACATGCTGGGCAGTTTAATGTTTCCGCTGCAGCGCAGGCTGCCTGCTGCCAGCATGTCGAGTGCAAGGATGGGCAGGGCGCAGCACACAATGGTCAGATACTCCGTTGCCCCGCTGCGAATTTCTTTTTGTGCGTCTAACCAATGAGGCAAGAAGGGAGCAACCAGAACACCGATGAACATCAGCAGGGCGGAAAAGGCACCAACGGCAATCATGCCTTGGCGAATGACACTGCGGGCTCCGGCCATGTCGTTGGCTCCCACGTGGTGAGCCACCTGCACGGAGAATCCCGATGCGGCAGCGGAACAGAATCCGCCAAACAGCCAGATGGTGGTGCTGACCAGCCCGACGGAGGCTGCTTCGTTGGTGCTCAGGTGTCCCAGCATGGCAGCGTCAATCATCTGCATGATGACCGACGAAATCTGGGCTATCATGGAGGGCACACTCAACAGAACGATGAGCCGCAGTTTTTGTCTGAGGCTCATCGTCTGTGTGCCGTTGCGCACCATCGCCAGGAGTTCGTCCTTTGTCTGTTTCACTGGGCGATTACAGGTTTTTCAGGGCATTGGCTACAGCTTGTTTCATTTTTTCACCACGCAGCCCACGGGCTACAATCTTTCCGTCGGGCGCAAAGAGGATGATTTCTGGAATGCCTTCAATGCCGTATGCGTCCGACCCCGCCTTTTGTGCGTTCAGCATTTGCGGATATTCAATGCCGAGTTCCTCGATGGCCTTCTGCGTATCTTCTGGCTTATCCCATGTAGCAACGCCGAGCACCTCGAAGTGGTCGCCTTTATACTGATTATATACCTCAATGATATTCGGTATTTCCATGCGGCATGGGCCACACCAGCTTGCCCAGAAATCGACAAGCACATACTTGCCTTTGCCCACATAGTCGCTCAGCTTGGTGGTCTTTCCTTGATATTCGGCCTTGAAGTCCTTGAACATGGCTCCCTCGTCTGTGGCCATCTGGATTTTCCATGTTTTCTTTGCCTCCAGGATGTCGGAGTCGTTCTTCAGGAAGTCCTTGCTGTCAACGTATGCCATCAGCTCTGCCTTTGGCATCACCTGCGACAACAGGTTGCACACCACATAAACGCCTGCTTCGTTCTCGTTCTGGTCAACAAAGTCCCTGGCCAGTTTCTGCACCTTCGACTCTGCGTTGGGGTCGTCTTCCGGGATGGCACTAACCTTCTCAATCAGCGGAGCCAGTGCTTTCTCGATTTCTTCGTCTGTCATTTCTGTTGCGGGCTTTGAAGCCTGCCCGCAGCTGCACAGTGCAAAGAGCACGGCAGCTGTCATCATAAGCATTTTCTTCATAATCGTTTTTTCTTTTTATGACATTTTATGTTTTTCGCTGCAAAAGTACAACTTTTTCTGCGTTCTACCGCAAACATCTGCTCCAACAATCGTTAATGCTGTATCAACAATCGTTAAAACGCTCCTGCTGCTATGCTGCTCTTTCAGCATAAAGCAGGGGCGTTTTGCAGCGTTTTTCCTCCATCCTCATCCACAGTCTTACATCCCCGCTTTTTATGCTTTTTCGCGAGTGTGCGACAACTTTTCTTGATTTTCATCATTAAAATAACGCTTTTTTCAATGTTTTCGCGCACAACGCTTGCAGATTCCCCAAAAGTCCCTACCTTTGCAACGTGTTTTTCATAGTATTAGATTTAAGGTTAACAAAAGGTTGGGATACGGCGGTATCCCTTTTTTTATTTTTATACCCATCCCTTGCGTTTGAAACACCTCGAAGACCGGATGCTGAGTCTTTCGCATCCTGACAGTTCTGCTTCCCCAAAAGTTTTTGTTTAGTAGTTTGCAATGATTTGGTCAAAAGTCATTGCGGGGTCTGTAATGCCGAAACCATCCTTTTTCAGTTTCTGCTTTCGGTGCTGCACGGCTGAGACCGAGATAAGGTAGATGGCAGACAGGGCAGTGTTCGACAGTTTCAGTCGTGAGAGCATACACAGCCTAATCTCATCCTCGTCGAACTCAGGGTGTTCGGCTCGCAGCCTACTGACGAAGTTGCCGTCGGCTGTGTCTAATGTCATCTCTATCTCCCGCCAGTTGCGGGCATTGATGATGGTGCGCTTGCCCGCCGTCGGCTCCAGCATATCAACGATTTCGCTCTTGTCCATGATGTGTCCGCGCAGCATTGCGATTACAGCGTCCTTCTGCCTGAGACGTTCTGCCAGCTGTTCGGTCTTGCGTTGTTGCTCACTGCGTTCAGCCTCATGGCGTTGACGCAGCTTGATTTGCCAGTTGCGGAAAAGGAGTGCGAGCAGCAGCATACTCAACAGCAGAATGACAATGACTGCTGTCATCAGGTGTCGTTGCAGAGCCGCTGTTTTCATCGCATAGCCAGCAGCCAGATACGTGTCTTGCGCAGTGTCGAAGGTGCCGACTGTTTTCTCCCACTCTGCGTCAAATCCCGTCTTGTATTTACACCCCGTCTTGTCCTTCTGAAACTTTCGTTTTGCATCTTCATACATGCCAGCGTGTACACTGAATTTCAGTATGCGCGAGTATTTCCCGTCATCGCTATATTCCTTGAAAAAGGCGTAAGCCCAATTCGGAGCAGGCAAAGCCCACAGCGAATCCAGGCACAGAAAGACAGAGTCGCAGACACGGGCTGTCGATTGTTCTTTGTCGTGGCGGGCGGCAATGGCAGCGGCGCGTTCCAGGGTGGGGAAGCGATGAAGGTCGAAGGGACCGCACCAGAGCACACCTAAGCCATAGTCGTTGAGCAATGTCAGCAGCCCCGTTGTGTGGTCGGGCGACAGTCGGTAATGTTCCAGTGCACGAGTGTAGCACAAGAGCTTCATGACATTTTCAGACCGTTGTCCCAACAGGCGGTAAGCACGATAGGCCAGGGCGTGGTCATCGCTGCCCTCTGCACAGTGGATAGCCAAGTGTAGGAGCCTGTCATTACGCAGCTGGGGCGCATTTTCATTGTTCCGGCTCAGCACCAGGCAGATTCGCCCATATCGGCGCAGGGCATCCTTGTCATCAGCCATTCCGCCGAGGCTCGCGTGTTCATAGTAATGATGAATCTGCACGAGCGCATTGCTGTCAGGAAGCAGTGCTTTGTCATCATCATGCTGATAGGCCGTCGTGCGCTTGAAGTTCCACACCCTGCCTCTTTCAGGCTGCGGCCCGTGCGTCTTGTCAGAAACCAGAATCGTCGAGTCCACCGATGAAATACAGGCTGTTGTGTCGGCATAGCGCAAATACCGCCGTTCTTCATAGACCAATGCCCGCATGAGGTCGAACCGCATCCGCAGTGCTTCTGTCAGCCGTGCCGTATCAAGCTGTGCCAACAACCGTGCTGCACTATCCGCATCTGTGAACACCACTTCTTCAGCCCGTCCAAGTAACCGCTTCTGCGGCAACTCCCGCAAAATCCATCCCGTGCCACCCGCTAAAGCCACCCCCAGCGCAGCGATGAAGATTCCAATCGTCTTTCTTTTCATGTCCAATATCTTTTTAGGAACCATGCCCTCCGAGCACCACCCGTCAGTCCCTTCCAGCATGGTCCGATGACCATTTTTCTCTTTTTCCGTTGCAAAGATACAGCAAATCCTTGACCGCCACAAGGAAAGCGGGTGGAAACCACACTTCACCTCTTTCCTTGCTGATAGTTAGCCGCTTATTCAACCATTTTCCACCCCTTTTCCACCTCCTCTGGTGGAAAATGCGTGCATCACAACCTCTTTCCTCTTCCCCTCAGCCTTCCTTCCCCTTCCCCTCCCGCAGTTCTCCCCGCCTCCCCCCAGCCCCTCCCGGTCCCACCCGCAATTCCCGCCCAAACCACCCCCACTTCCCTCCCGACTCCCTCCCGCTCCCAACAAAAGTTCACTCATCGGCGTTGTTTTCAAAAACAACGCCGATGTTTCCAAAAACAACGCACGTTGTTTCTACAAACAACGCCGTTGCGTCAACTTTCATTGCCGAACAGAGAAAAAATACCCCCGCCCGCAGCAATTTCCCGTCCAAGACATCCCCATGAAAGGCCCCTTTCCCGCCGCACTCCCGCCGCATCCCCGTCCCCTTGCGCGCACGTATAATATATATAATGTATAAAGCCCCCGGTTCCGCCCCC
>JAFTEV010000015.1 GCA_017453465.1 Bacteroidaceae bacterium
CATAATCTGAAGTCTGTCACTTCATATATCATTAATCCTTCGCCCTTGCATCCGAGCGTTTTTTCCACTTTCCCTTATTTGGATTGGGATTCTAATGATATAATAGTTCTTGACCCAGAACTTCGTAATGAAGCAACACTGTATGTCCCCAAAGGCTGTAAGGAAAAATACGAACAGACACAGGGATGGAATATTTTTCATGACATAGTGGAAATGGAGTGTTTTCCCTACGACCTTGACGGTGACGGCAAGTTGACATTGAACGACATCACGATGCTCATCAATATCTATCTGGAGAAAAGCGAGTGATGAATTAAATAACCCTATTGTTTAACTATTTAAAAACCCAAAAGACGATGAAAAAATTTGCGTTTTTATTGACGATGGCGTTCTTGCCAGTGTTGGCAAGTGCCCAAAAGGGTGTGAATGAGTTTCGCATCTCTGACATCAAAAGTGTGGCAGGTGAACAAGTCGTGATGCCTGTCGAGTTGATTAACGAGGGAATGGTTTTTGCCCTTGGTGGCTATATCATACTGCCTGAAGGGGTGAGCATAGCAGATATGAAAGTGCTGCCTGACCGTTGGGATTCAGAACATACGATGGTATCATTCAAGGACCAGACACCATTCCCGTATCCCGAATACAGAAAATATAGGTTTGTGGCCATTAACATGGGCAATGTTCCTGTCTCTGGCAATAAGGGCGAAGTTCTCCATCTGATTCTGAATGTTGACGAAGGAATGGCAGAAGGTGTCTATGAAATTCGTCTGGAAAATGGAGAATTGTCCGTAAGGAATGATAAAGAGACAGACGCTCACTTGGAATTCAATACGGAACATGTAGCCGTCCAGACTGTCGGCAAGGCTTCGCTCGAAGTCAAGGGCAGGGGCGATGCCACAGCCATCAGCAATGTGTCGGGTGTTGTGCCCCAGGAAGCTGCTGACATCTATGACCTGGCAGGTCGCCGCCTCAAGACAGCACCGGAGAAAGGCGTGTACATCCAAGGCAAGAAGAAAATGCTGAAGCATTGAAAAAACGAAGCGATTGAGAAAATAACCGATAACTGCGGACTATGAAACGATTTCGACTCACCTTCCTGTGTCTCCTGTTTGCTCTCCTGCATGTGCAGGCGCAACGTACATACACCTACCGTCCCTTTGTGGAGGACGGCAAGGTGTGGACGATAGGCTGGCTTGACAAGGAGGCAAATGTTGTGGAACGGATAGAATACTACTACTTCGATGGTGACACCTTGGTCAATCATCAACCCTGCAAACGCATGATGAGCCGCTTCTCTGGGGAGGAGCAAGCCACCTATCAGGCCGCTTTCTACGAAGAGGCACGCCGCGTCTATGCCCTGTTCCCAGACAGCATCCATTTTGTTCTGCTCTACGACTTTTCAAAAGAAAAGGCACTGGTGGATGTTTATGCGCCGCTGATGTCCGACACCGTTCCCTGTCTTATTACCGCAGAAGACATGGCTACAGACTCTCTTCCTTTTAAGGGAAATCTGTTCTCAGCCTCCTTCTCGGTTCTGGTAAACGACGAACTGACGATGGACAATGCGCTGTGGATGGAAGGCATTGGGGCGGGTATGGTCCCCTTCTATAACATGTGTGGTGCGGGGGACTCAACAGCATACACCTGTTGCCTTCTTTCGTGTAAGGTGGGCGACGAAGTCCTCTGCTATGAGGCATCTTACATGAATGTCTTACAGACTCCAAGTAGCGGTGTTGAATACCCAATAGACGTGGACGGGGTACCGACGGGCGAATCCAAAAAGCCTAAGCAGAAGATAGACTTTACTCACACCGTCAAGAAGCAGCCCCAAAGGGAAGGTGAGTCCGTGGGCGGCACGCTCTGCGAGGCACGCCTGTATGTCAACATGGAGACCCTGTTCAATCCTTACATCGTCACCATTACAGACCCGCAGGGGCAGGTGGTCTATACCAAGCAGCTGATGACCGACAACGTCAAGGCGCTGGACATCGACTTTTCTGCTTTTCCCTATGGCGACTATACCATCACGGTGGAGAGCGACGAGTACATCTTCACCGGCCATTTCTGCAACATCCCCTACGACTATGATGGTGATGGCCAACTGACCGTGAATGATGTGGTCTGCCTTGTCAACATCTACCTGACTCCCGACGGCTGGCCCACGGTCGATGACATTGCCGGCCTGATAGACATGTACTTGAACGTGGGTAGCCAATAGAACCTCTTTATGGATGGCTTAGAAATGTAATGATATGCAACGATTTCACATCACCCTATTATTACAGACCCTTCGATTAGCTGGTCTGCTGATGTGCCTGGTGCTCTGCATCGCTTGTGGGGAAGGACGGCCTTTCCCCGATGCGGCGACCTGTCTGCGCGAGGGTGATTCGCTCTTGCGGGGAGACAGCGTGGTGCAAGGTGAAACCCTCATGCGACAGGCTATCCGCATGGCGGAGAAGGAGGGCGATTGGCATACGCTCTACATTGCCCACCAGCGGCTTGCACAGTCCGTGGCCTGGGCCAATGCTGCCGAGGCACTCCGGCTGATGAAGCGGGCATTGGCCATCTATGAGCAGCATCCCGACGATGAGCGCAACCACATTATATTATTAGACTTCGCTGGAACCTACGCCGCACAGCTGGCCTACAACACCGACGGAAGCTACGACGAGGCTCTGGCCCTGACGAAACGCGCCCAGCGGTTGGCTGAGGAGGGACGGCACACGGACCTTGTCTGCCAGACACTGACCAGCCTGGCCAACATCTACTGGGCCATGAACGACTATGCGGCGACACTCCGCTGTGCGCACCGCGCCGAGGCTTTGGCCCCGCCCGACCTGTTGCAGGGCACGCTGCAAGTGCTGGCCCGCTGCTACCTCAGCTGCGACTCGCTGGCCGAGGCCGAAGCCGTCTATCGCCGCATGAAGCCTGAAGGTGACCTCCATGCCGCCTACGTGATTCAGAGCAATCTGGCCAAGATTGCAGTGCGCCGCCTCTTGCCCGCCGAGGCGAAGGACACGGTGGATGCCGCCTTTGAACAGGCGGAGCAGCTCTACTTCAAGGCACTGGCGGAAAAGGACGACTACTACCAGCAGACGTTGCAGCAGGAGCGGCAAAACGAGCGGCTGGCCTACTCGGAAGCCTTGCACCGTCGCACGCTGGTGGCCATCCTCGCGGTTATCCTCGTGGTGGCAACGGCAACCTTCCTGCTGTTGCGCTACCGAATGCGGATGTTGCACCAGCGGCGCATCCACCAAGAACGCCTCCACCAGCAAGAGACGCGAATCTTGCAGCAGGAAACTCAGCTCTTGCAGCAGGAGGCCGAGACCCAGCGCACGCAGCTGCACCAGAAGACGGAGGTGATTTCGTTCCTGAAGAACCTCATCATCCAGCGTTCCGAGGTGTTCCGGAAGCTGAACAAGAGCCTGGACGCACACGTGGAACTCACGCCGCAGGAGTGGAACGACATGGAGCGCACGCTCAATGCTGTGGAGAACGACCGGTTTGCCCACCTGCGTACACGTTACCCCAACTTGCGCGAGGAGGACGTGCGCCTCTGCATCCTGGTCTCCCTGCAACTCTCCAACCGTGCCATCGGCAACATCTACGGACTGACCATCTCTGCCGTGCAGCACCGCAAGCAGAAACTGAAGAAGGACGGACTGGGCGAACCAGACCCCGACATCAGCCTGGAGCAGGTGCTGGACAGGCTGGGGAGTTGAATGAAGTATTTTATGAAAACCACAGATTACACAGATTTTTGTTATCAAACTCAACTATTTATTAAAAAACCACTAACAACTATGAGAAAGTTTATGTTTATGTGTACGCTGTTGGCATTGGTGCCTTTCGGGATGAATGCCCAGCAGTTGAAGGGTGACTTGGACAAGGATGGACGTATCACGCCCAACGACATCACCCTGTTGATTGACGCCTATTTGCAGGGGCCTGCGGGCTACCAGTCGCAAGGCAAGATTGAAATCCCCGCTGTTCAGGACGGCAAGATTCGGCTGACGGCCCAGCAGCAGGGGTATGTGAACGGAGCCAATACCTTTGCGTTTGACTTCTACCGCGAGGTGGCAGGGCAGACGGAGGCCAGCAAGAGCATGATTCTCTCGCCACTCAGTGTCATCTATGCGCTGGGCTTGGTGAACAATGGTGCTTCTGCTGCTGTGCAGAAGGAGATTGCCTCGGTGCTGGGCTTCGGTGCGGAGGGCACGCAGGACATCAATGCCTTCTGTGCTAACCTGATTGCCAACGCTCCGCTGCTGGACGAGCAGGTGACGCTGGGCATTGCCAACGCCTTCTTCCTCAACTCGCTGAAGGGCTACACGCTCTACGATGCTTTCAAGGCCGACATGAACAACTACTACCGGGCTCTGGTGGAGGAACTCGACTTCAGCCAACAGGCTTCGTGCGACCGCATCAATGCCTGGGCCAGCGAAAAGACCCACGGCATGATTCCCTCGGTCATGAAGCAGCTGAATCCCTCCGCCATATCTTACATCCTGAATGCGCTTTACTTCAAGGGCACGTGGAAGTATCAGTTCAACGAGGAATATACACAGACGGAACGGTTCAAGGCACCGAATGAAACGGTGGAAGTGCCGATGATGAGCGCACTCATCGACACGCTGTCGCATGTGGACCTGGGGGCTTACAGTGCTGTCCGTCTGCCCTACGGAAACGGGGCTTACAGCATGACTGTCGTGCTGCCTCACCCCAAGGAGTCGTTGGCCGACATCGAGAAGATGCTCACGGCTGAAGCCTTCCAGCAGATGCAGGACTCCATGACCGAAAAGGAGGTGGAACTCCACTTGCCGCGCTTCGAGACAGAAGCCGAGATGCCGCTGGTCAAGACACTGCGCTCGCTCGGCATCTCTTCGGCCTTCACAGGAGAAGCATTTCCATACGTGTGCCCTGAGAATTCCGACATTTCCATCGAAAACGTCTTCCAGAAAGCAAAAATCAAGGTGAACGAAGAGGGGTCGGAAGCCGCAGCCGTCACTGTCATTGAGCTTACGGAGGATGCAGCCCCCGACCCATCAAAATCTGCGGTGTTCTATGCCAATCGCCCCTTCCTCTATTTCATCACCGAGCGCAGCACAGGCACCATCTTCTTCATGGGTAGATATATGGGGAGTTAAAAGCCCTCGCCCAGCTTCTCCCCTTAGGGGAGGAACCCCAACAACAAAAAGCCCCCTCGCCCTAAAGGGGGAGAGGGGCTTTAATTTCCCAAATAGATATTGATTAGCATCGTGATGTCATTGATGGTAATCTTTCCGTCTTCGTCCAGGTCTTCTGGACGAAGTTCTTTTTCTTCAGGCTGTTCGTCGGGCGTGTAGGGTGCGGGTTTGTAGGCCAGGCGGAAGTGGTCGGCACTCCACCAGCAGCCGTTCTGTGTGGCCTCGAAGGAGGCAGAGAGGGTCACTTGGTCGCCCCGTTGCACGGTGAATGTCGGTGTGGTGGCCAGCCTCCAGCCGGGCAGATAGGGGCTACCCTGGGTGGTCTGGTCGCCTGTGCCTGTGAGGGTTGTGGTGTGGGTGGCTGTGCTGTCGCTGTTGGTGACGGTGGCCTTCAGGATGATGGTTTGGTCGGCACTGCAACGCAACAGCGCACTCAGCGCATACTCGCCGGCGGGCAGGTAGGGCAGTGTCTGCTCCATGGACGAAGTCAGCACGCCGCTGCTCCAGCGGTCGAAGTAGGCGTTGTCCCCGTCCCCGTCCCATGCCTGTCCCTTGTTGGTGCCCAGGTTGTTCACCGTCCAGCGGTCGGTGGTGTTGCGGCTGCAGTCGGGGTTGGCCAGCAGGCCCGTGGCATCCAGCCAGCCTTCGTTGTCTTGTGGAGGCAGCACGCCGATGACCGACAGCTCGGCTCTGTGGCAGAAATCTTCGTAGCCCTCCGTCAGCACAGCCTCTTCCGTGCCCAGATAGTTCAGCTGGAAGTCGTCGGCACCAGCCCAGCGAGCCGTCATGGTGCCGATATTGCGGAGGCCGATGCGCAGCGAACCGTTGCGTACTACGATGGTGTCGATGCTCAGCCGCTGTGTGTAGTCTATCTCGCTGTCCTGCGTGATGGGTGCAAAGTAGCCAATGCCATCGGCCACGGCGTAGAGTCCCACATAGCCGTTTACCGATGCGCCGTCCTCACCGTTGGTGGAGTTGAAGCAGACGGCACTCAGTTTGTACACACCGTTGGGTATGTCGTTGATGTCTTGGTGATAGTCGAAGTCCATCAGGGTAGCCGTGGATCCCCACACCTCCAGATAGGTGTCGCCCGTGTCGGCCTTCGTGTAGCCGTTGATGGCGTTGCGCTCGCACGTCCAGCCTGGCACAGAGCTTTTGCTGGTCGTCACGATGTTGGGGTTGACGATGTAGCCCATGTGCACTTCGTCGCTCGTGGCCTCGCCGCCAAAGAGGGTGGTGGCATGGAGGCGGAAGGTGTCGTTCTCGCGGTCGATGCTGTCGAGCGAGACAGCGTACTGCAAGGTGCTCTTTTCCAGCGTAGAGCGGTCGGCCACGCTGTAGAGGTCTTCCCACGTGCCGTCAGCCCTTTTGCGTTGCAGGGTGAGCGTCTCGGTGCAGTCACCGTTGGTGTTGCCCAGCGTGAAGGTGACGCGGTTCTGCGATGCACTGAGTGTATAGGCGAGGGTAGGGGTCTTTGTGCTGGGAACCCAGAAGGTAGGCTCCTTCGTGTACTTGGCGTTGTAGGCAAAAGTGGAGCGGTGGTCGCGATAGACCTGTCCGGCTGGCGTGAGTCCCTTGCTGGGGTTGGCATCGTAGAACATATAGGTCTGCCACATGTCGGTGCCGTAGATGGCGTATCGCTCTATCCAGGGACATTCCTCTATCTTCTGCAACAACACTTGCAGGTACTTGCGGTTCTGCTCATAGCTGGTTACCTTCGTGCCGTTCCACGACGCGCTGATTTCCATTTCGGAGAGCCACAGAGGGCGGCCCGTGTTTGTCCACACGCTCTTGCACTTTGTGTTGCAGAACCAGTTGGCGTAGCTCGTTTCGTCGTAGCTGGCCAGGTCCCAGTAGGCGTGGGTCACGGTGAAGTCGCAGCGCGACTGCATGTTATCGACGTACTGGCAGTAGTTGGTCAAGAAACTGGGGTCGGTGGGTTGCGGCGAACCGATGCGCCCGCCGCTGGGCAGGAAGTCGGACGTGATGGTGTAGCACTTCCATTCGCTGATGGTGCCGCCGCAGTCGCAGTCCGAACTCTCGTGCTGCTCGGCGTGTTCTGGCTCGTTGATGGACATGGCTGCTGAGCTGGTGTGGCTGTTCACATCGTTGGCACTGGGCCAATAGAGGTGTTGGCGGCAGGGCACGTACTCCATGTCGGCGGTGGAATTGTAGGCCGCGCTCCACGACCAGTACCACGTGGCACGCAGCTGGGGACCTCCGCTGGTGCCGCCTGTGTTGCCCCAGCCCTTCTTAGAGAGGTATTGCCAGTTCTTGATGTTTACAGAGGTGACACGCTTGTAGAGAGCCTTGGGCAGGGAAACCTCCAGGTCGGCATGGTCGGCCACAAACACACGGCTGTAGCCCGTGCCGCCCGTGCCCGAAGCCACGGTTGCCATGTAGCCACGGCGCAGGGTGAAGCTCGTCATGGCATTGCTCTGCTGGCCCAGGTCGGTGTGGTTGCCCACGCTTAGGGTGAAGTCGCCAGTGGTTCCGCTACACAGCATGGGTGCATCGGGCGTGGGGATGACGGCAGCACCGTTCAGGTAGATGGCCACGCGGCAGTTGGTGCCGTTGCGGGCCGTCTTGCCGCCAATGCGGACGTACTTCAGGTAACTGCTGATGACCTCCGAGGGCACGATGTTGTCGAAGATGAGCCAGGTGCGGTCGCTGCCCAGGTTCACCGTGGTGCCCGTCAGGATGGGCGTGTCGTTGGCCGTGATGTGGATGTCGATGTTGTCCGAGCGGTCTATCTTCTGTCCCTTCAGCTGGCAGTAGTCTATCTCCTGAATGCCCTGCGCGTTGGTATAGACAGCCGACTCGTAAGTCTGGCGTGCTTCGTCCCATGTGCTGCCCTGCGTGGGGATGGCCGTAAACTGCGAATGGCTGCCCTTCGGTTTGTCGTAATACACGCTGACGTAGGTGGAGCCTTTGTTGGCACCATCTACGCCCAGGTATTTTCCGTTCTTCTTATTTATTAAATAGGTGTAGCATCCCTCGTCCACCGACCACAGATAGCGGTTGTCGGTGGCGCGGCTGCTCTCCAGCACCACGCTGTAGCTGCTCGAACTGCTGGCGGCCAGATACTTGCCGCTGCTTTTCTGCCTGAGCAGCACATAGCCGCTGGTGCCACTGCTTTCAGCCACAAACACGTAGCTGTCGCCGTCGGTCTTCGTGCCATAGGCAGACAGGGCTGGCCCCGTGCCGGCCTCGTTGCTGGCCAGTAGTTTCTCGTAGATGTTGAGCCAGATATAATATTCTGTGCCCGCCGTAAGTTCGGCCCATGCTGGCGTGCTGAAGCAGCACAGCATCAGCAGCACTGTCAGAAAGTGTTTTTTTCGTTGTGTCTTCATGTTTTTGTGTTCCTTGTTTTATTCTGTTTTGAAATATCTTTGTAACGTATTTTACAATATATTGTACATTAAGCAGGAATAATTGGCGCAAAGTTAAAGGTTTTTTTCCAAAAGTTTGCAATGTTAAAGAGAAAATATGTAAATTTGCAGCGTTGACAAAACCATTGTCAGCGTAATAACCTTATTCCTACACAATCATGTCAATTTGGGTATTCTTTAAACTGTTAGGTTCGCTCGCGCTGCTGATGTTCGGTATGAAGTCGATGAGCGAAGCCTTGCAGAAGATGGCGGGTCCGCAGTTGCGACACGTCCTTGGTGCTATGACCACCAACCGCTTCACCGGTATGCTCACCGGTATGTTTGTAACCGCAGCCGTGCAGAGTTCTACTGCCACCACGCTGATGACCGTCTCCTTCGTCAACGCCGGACTGCTCACGCTCGTCCAGGCCATCAGCGTCATCATGGGTGCCCACATCGGTACCACCGTCACGGCCTGGATTATGTCATTCGGCTTCTCCTTCAACATCGCCGACTTCGTCTATCCAGCCTTCTTCATTGGCATCATCCTCATCTACATGAAGAAACGCCGCATCATCGGTGACTTTCTTTTCGGTGTCTCCTTCCTCTTCCTCGGATTGAGCACCCTGAAGGACACGGGCTTCAGCCTTGTCAACGACCCCGTGGCTGGTGAAGCCATCAGCGCATTCTTCTCCAACTTCAACGAACCCACCTTCTGGAACAAGCTCCTCTTCCTGCTCATGGGTACCGTGCTCACACTCTGCGTGCAGTCTTCGGCAGCTATCATGGCCATCACCATGATGCTCTGCTCCACGGGTGTGCTCCACATCGACCAGGGCATCATGCTCGTGCTGGGCGAAAACATCGGTACCACCATCACGTCGAACATCGTGGCTCTTTCGGCCAACGTGCAAGCACGTCGCGCAGCCTTTGCCCACATGAGCATCAACACACTGGGTGTGCTCTGGGTCATGGCAGTGCTGCCTTGGTTCTACGGAGCCATCTGCCAGTTTGTGGGCTTCGACCCCAGTATGTCGTCCACGGCTCCAGGCTTTGCAGTGAAGGCATCCATGGTGCTCGCCACCTTCCACTCCGCCTTCAACATCAGCAACACCGTGCTGCTCATCTGGTTCATCCCCTACATCGAGCGTTTCGTCTGCTGGGCCATCAAGCCCAAGAAGGTCGATGAAGAAGAGGACTTCCGTCTGCACTTCATTACGTCGGGCATCATGAAGACTCCCGAACTCTCCGTGCTCGAAGCCCACAAGGAAATAGAAGCCTTCTCCGACCGTATGCAGCGTATGTTTGTCATGGTGCGCGACCTGCTCAACATCTCCTCCAGTTTCTCCGAGAAGAAGGACAACAAGGAAGCAGAGTTCAACCGCCTCTATTCGCGCATAGAGAAGTACGAGGGCATCAGCGACAACATGGAGATTGAGATTGCCAACTACCTCGACCAGGTGAGCGATGCACACCTCTCCGACGAAACCAAGGCCAAGATACGCGCCATGCTGCGCGAAATCTCCGAACTGGAGTCCATCGGCGACGCTTGCTTCAACATGGCACGCACCATCAACCGCAAGTACAACGGCAAGCAAGACCACTTCAACGAAAGGCAATATGAGCACATCCACCAGATGATGGACCTCACAGAGCAGGCCCTCGTCCAGATGAATGTCCTCATGGGCGGACGCAAGGAAGCCTTCGACGTGAACCGCTCGTTCAACATCGAGAACGAAATCAACAACTACCGCAGCCAGCTGAAAGCCCAGAACATCGTGGACATCAACAACCACGAATACACCTACGCCGTAGGCACCATCTACATGGACCTCATCAACGAGTGTGAAAAGCTGGGCGACTACGTAGTCAACGTCGTCGAGGCCCGCATGGGCACCCGCCAGCGCGCATAAGCATTGCGCCTCCCCCATAACCCCACATCTATCATTCACCCACAGTAAGCATATTCCCTGCTCACTGTGGGTGATTTTTTTCAACACCGAAGTGTCATCGTTTCAACACCGCAGTGCTGTCTCTTTTACATCGCAGTGCTGTCTCTTTCGCACCGCAGTCGCGTTTCTCCAGCACAGCACTGCTACCACAGCCAGAGAACTGTCCCGCCGCCGTCAGAGAACTGTCCTACTGAAGCCAGAGAACTTCCCCGCTGCATAAACAGATATCTGTGTTCTCCTCGGTTGGCCACGTATTCTTCCAGAATGTCGTTTGACACGCACAATATATACTTGCCATCAAGAAAATCTTGCCACACTTTATAATAATCATTGTTGGCAGAGACGGCCATGATGAGGCAATTTGTATCAAGGACGATGTGCTGCATAAATGGGCTTTGAATATGGGGTACGTTCATGCAACATCCTAAAGCGGTCAAATTTTTCCTGGGTCATTTCGCCAGTCTGCCACATGCGTTCCATCTCTTGTTTTGCTTTCTCTGCAAAATGCTGAGCCACCACATTCTTCAACTCGCGAAGATTCTCCGGCGATTGTACATACGCCAACATTTGCAGCAAATCCAATTGCGCCTCATTAAATATAGTTCTTTGCTGTCCTTCCATTGTCGTGCTTTGATTACATTCTTGTCCGCAAAGGTAGTAACTTTTTACCTTTTCGCAAAACGTTTTTGTTTTTTTGTTTCGCAATGGTCAGAATGAGGAATGCTTTTGGTGGAAGCCCGCTCTTCTTGGCTCCTCGAATCAATAATAAAACTACGAAAAAGAGGAATGTGCCTGTTTCGACACATTCCCCCTTGTCATATCTTTGCCTTGTTCTAAGGGCATCAGGGCTCTTTACCAGAGGTTGCCAAAGTCTGAGTCGGAACCGTAGCCACGGTCTTTGGCACCAGCTTCACCAGGAATCTCATCTGTGGGGCTGGCTTGTTGAATTCCTGCGTTACCTGCTACTCCTGTAACAGAATAAGCCTGAAGGTAGGTTTCAATCTTAATCTGCTCCACCTTTGTCAGTGGCTTCATATATGTCTTTTTCATAATTATGTTCTATGTTTTCTTTGTAAATGAATATGTTTGTTTTTATGCTTAACGTTAAGAGTTGGCTTTACAGAAATTGAGGCAAATGGAATCATTAATGATGATAAATTTTCTCATTGTCTCACGAATCAAAATGGATTTCTCCTAATTAATGATTCAATTTATCCCAATTTCTGAGAAGCTCTTATCTCAATTTCCGTAAAAGGTTATTTTACGAGAATCTTCTTGCCGTTCTTGATGTAGAGGCCCTTCACAGGAGTCTTCATCAGACGACCGCTCAGGTCATAGACATTACCGTCAGTCAGCTTGTCAGCATCCATTTCGATAGCCTCGATAGAAGTAGCCGTGCCGTTGTCGAAGACAAGGCGAGCCTTGGCTTCTGCACTCTTGGCCTTCAAGTAAGCGCGAGTGCCCTTGATGGTTGTAGTGCCTGCAGACTTGTACAGCTTGTCTCCGCTGATGAAGTAGTCGCCAGCAGCAATAGTTCCGCTTGCAGCGTATGTACCTACGAAGTCGAAGTTTGTACCAGCGACTTTAGCGTCACCTGTAGCAACAGTGCGACCCTCAAATACGTATTCACCAGTTGCACTAACAGTGCTTGGCTTCAGTAGGACTGGCGTATTAGCTGCGATAGCCGGAGTTTCCATCGTGTTGAAGTAGATAGTGGAATTTGTTCCTTCAGCAGTTTCGGAATATTCAGCTACTGCGACATCATCACCAAAGGTTGCCTTCAGTTCTTCATTGCTAATCTGGAATGGAACCACGAAAGAATTCCAAGTGTCAGCAGTCAGTGTGCGATTCAGTGTTACAGTAACAGTGCCAGCTACGCTTTCTGGTGTGTAGTCTGTGTTCTCACTGATAGTCAGAGTAGGTTCGTAATAAGTCAATGTAAAATGGCTGAAGACCATATAGCTTTCACCGCAAAAGTTTGTTTTTGCCACAGTCAGTTCAAGTATGGTTGAGCCGTCAAGATAGACATATAATTCATTCTTTGCCTTGCCTTCATTTACACAAGCAGCTTGGGTCTCCCATGTTGTTGTTGGTTCTGAACCATTGTTGGTATATGACTCTACCCATGACATGATGCGAACTTGCTCGTCGTTAGCTTTCAGGTAGCTGGAACTTACAGAGCCGTATGTAGTGGCAAGTGTTTTGTCTATAGCTTCAGTAGCACGGCGGTCGAAGCCACCCATTGTCACCTTATAAATACCAGCGGGAAGATTCTCTGAAGCTATGGTTTGAGTATAAGTGCCTGTAGCTTGATACAATCGAGCTATACCATTAGTATATTTAGGCCATTCATTCTCACCTCTGACTTCATTCCAAGTCCAGTCACCAGCATCACTGCTAAAGGTTGCTGTGCCAATCAGAGAGGTCTTGTCCGTCTCTCTGTAGTTTTCAGACAAGAATGTGCTAAAATCATTCGTGGTTGTAGAAATGCCAGCGTTAGTAATGACGTTTTGGATGTTCTGAACTGGGTATGCGTTGACAATGGCATTATGTTCCTCGACGGTCTTAATCTGCCATACCGTTTGTGCTTCGTTGGTGCAGTTATCGCCAATAATGGCATTGCCAGCAACGCGATAATTATCACCATTATCATTTACATAAGCGTACATACGGTTGTTTGTTCCCAATTCTGCGTTTTTGTTATAGAATGCATAGCCTGTATAGCTTCCAATCGTCTGGGCGGCTATTCTGAAATTATCACCAGTAGCACCGTCGGCAAAGAGCCAATAAGAATTGAACAGATATCCATCATTATCAACAAACTGGATTGTTGAGTAACCATCACTACCAGTTGCAAGCTTGAATGGAATACCATATTTATCGACTACAGCAGCAGTACCATAATTTGCACCACGACCTAAGAATTTCTCGGTAAATGGATTGTAGAGATAGTATGTTCCGTCGAATACAGCAGGGGTGTTCAGAGTAAGGTCTTGAGCTGCATTTTTGTTGTCATCGTTATACTTGATGGCACCAGCGGGGATGCTAAGCGTATAGGTGCTGGCCTCTGAAACTTCTGGTACAGTGAAGGTGAAGCCACTCTCTGTGGGAGTGACATCGATGGCGGAACCATTAAAAGTAACGCCACTGTAGTCCTGTGTCAGTACGGGATTTGGGTCGTTTGTGATGGTGCTGAAATTCACAGTCACTGTATTGCCAGGCTGAACATAATCGGCACTAATTGTTGCTTCATTGATGGTGTAAGAATAGCTTGCAACGCTAATAACCAGATTGTTTGCTAAAGAAGATTTTACATAATAGCGAATGGCCGAAAGACTGTTGTTCTCAGCACTAAGTGTCACATCTCCCGCTGTAGCAGAGGTAAGGGTGTAGCCATCGGTTGTGCAGATAATGTCATTTAATGTAGTAGCAGTAGCAAGGTAGTTGTCGGCAGCGATAGCTACATCAAAATAGTACCATGTATCGGCTTCCATAGCACCAGTTTCTGGCAGTGCTACAGCATAGTCCATTACGCATTGGCCGAGATATTCAAGATAGAAATTATCCCAAATTACCCAGTTCATGTTGTTGGTATTCTTAATACCCACACTAAGACTACCTGTGTTTACAAAAGTTTCAACAGAGTTCACATATTGCCCAGCTGAGAATGCTGTAGATGCACCATCCATGTTTTGATCTGTATTCTCGCCATTTGCATTGAGTACTTTCATGTCAGCAACAGCATCATTGGCAGCAATCTGTGCAGCATCACTACCACCATCTTTGCGATAAAAGCCTTGATTGTAAAGTTTATATCTTCCCTCTGCTACTGTAACCGTTGTATTTTGCAAATAAGTGAAAGCATTCCTGTAGGATTCCGCACAACGGTTATCTGCAAGACCTCCTGACTGATTGGGGTTTTTATTACCGTCAGTACCTGTGCTGGTTATTGCCAAAGTCCAAGCTTTGTTTTCCCAAGGTCTATTAAAACAAGTGTTATCAAGCATAAATGTATAATCCTTGACGGCTTCACGCTGAGCTTTAGTGATAAGCAGCCAATAGTCATTGTTCGTCCCCGATAGCTGCGTTACATTACAAGCAGGGTTGTCTCCTCCCGTATTGGTCTGATAAACCAAATAGTTTTCGCCGACACTCAAAGTATATACATTGGTGTAACCATCCACACTCACAGAGTTAACCCAACTTTGACGCTTTGAACTTGATTTTTCTTGCTAATCAGCGACTTTCACATTCTTGTTATGGTGACTGTGTTCTACAGATTTTGATTTTTCGGAACGGCATTTTCTTGTAGTTCAACATGGAGTAGATGTCAG
>JAFTEV010000084.1 GCA_017453465.1 Bacteroidaceae bacterium
ATTTTTGACTTACCACTCTTGTAGTAATCGCTTAATACTTGGAGCTTGAAACTCACATCATAACTCTTCTTGATACGTTTTGTCATAACTAATTACTCTTGTTATGGGGAAATACGTGTCAAGCTATTTCAGTATAAGACATGCAGTGCGGTTGCGGTGGCAAAGTTCTCGTGCGGCAGCGAGGGTGGGGTGCCGCTGCCACGGCACTTCACTCGATGCGGTCGATGAGTGTGCAGCGCACCTGATAGTCGCCCCAGAAGGACTCGTCCTGCATGTAGAGGAAGGCGGAGCCCAGTGTGGTGAAGGCTCGGCAGAGTGGGGTGTCGTCGCTACAGCGGTAGCGTCCTGGCTTGAGGCCACTTTCCCATACGATTTCTTGCTCTGCTTCGAAATGTTCGTCGGGCACATAGGTGGCTCCGCGCAAGAGGTATCGGTGCCAGGCATAATCGGTGTAGGGCAGACGGAGAGCCGTCTTGATTTTGGCACTGATTTGTTCGAGCCTGGCACGTGCAGGCATTTCGATGACGGCTTCTTCGCCGTTCTTTCGGTTTTCTAATAGGATTCTGTATTTCATACTTTTCTCTGGTTGGTTTTTGGGTTAATACATAAACAAAGCGGGCTGCACAGTGGGCGCAGAACTCGCTGTGCGGCGTTGGGGCAAAAGCCAAGGGAAAAATAGGGGTGTGCAAAATGTCAATGAACGACCATAGTTCACCCGTCGCCGTGCATTTCAGTGCGCAGCGTCGGAGGTTTGGAAACCTGAACAGATTGGAGAGGACTGCCGTTTGGCGGTCATTCCTTTAATCTGTCTGTCCTGTGGTTGTTCATTTGGATTTGTTGTTTAGAAAAGTATGAAATTGCTTTCTCGCAAACATGAGTGGCGAAAAAGCGCGGCAAATGTACGGCTTTTTTGCTGTGCTGCAAAATTTTTAGTGGAATAATTTCTTTTGAGGCATAAAAAAGTCCTGCAAGGCTTTTTCCGTATAGGAATGTGTCCTTGCAGGGCTGTGCTTTGCTTCTTTTTGCGTGTGCCATGAATGTGTTGGCGCGAGGGTTGCTCTACACTTACTGTATCGTTTCGATTTCTTCCAGCATGTTGATTTCGTTTCCTTTGCTGTCTTTGAATGAATATTGCAGGAAACCGAGTGCCTGGCTGGGGATGATTTTGAACCCGAACCCGTACTTCATCTGCCATTTGAGGTAGAGGGAAACCAGTCCCTGATTGATGTAGGCAGCTACGTAGGGGTGGACGTAGAGCTTGAATTTCTTTGTACCAAGACTGCGGACCAGATAGTCGATTTTGCTTTCCAGCGTGTCGGTGAACAGGATGGAGGGCTTGATGGTGCCTTTGCCGAAGCAGGTGGGACAGGTCTCTTCCATGTGCATGTCCATGGCGGGGCGTACTCGCTGGCGTGTGATTTGCATCAGACCGAATTTGCTCAGTGGCAGGATGCAGTGCTTTGCCCGGTCGTTCTTCATCAGCTCCGTCATGTGTTCGTATAGCCTCTGCCGGTGTTCGGCTGTGTCCATGTCGATGAAGTCCACCACGATGATGCCTCCCATGTCGCGCAGTCGCAATTGCCGTGCCAGTTCTTCCGCTGCACCCATGTTCACTTCAAATGCATTGTCTTCCTGGCTGTCCAGTCCCCGTGAGCGGTTGCCGGAGTTCACGTCCACCACGTGGAGTGCCTCGGTGTGCTCGATGATGAGGTATGCACCATGCTTGTAGCTTACGGTGCGTCCCAGTCCCGACTTGATTTGTTTTGTCACGTTGAAATTGTCGAAGATGGGGACGTTGCCCTTGTATAGCTTCACGATGTTCTCCCTGTCGGGGGCGATGAGCGATACATACCGCTTGACCTCCTTGTACACTTCTTCGTTGTTGACGTGTATGCTTTCGTAGGAGGGATTGAAGAGGTCGCGCAACATGCTTACGGTGCGCCCTGTCTCCTCGTGAGCCAAGACGGGCATGGTTGTTGACTTCTGGATGCGCTCGATGCAGTCGTTCCAGTTGCCGACCAGTACGGAGAGTTCGCCGTTGAGTTCCGCTGCGCGTTTGCCTTCGGCCACTGTGCGCACGATGACTCCAAAGTTTCGCGGCTTGATGCTCTGTATGAGCTGTTTCAGTCGTGCTCGTTCTTCTTTCGACTTGATTTTTGTGCTGACCGACACCTTGTCGGTGAACGGGATGAGTACGAGGTATCGTCCGGCGAAGGAGATTTCTCCTGTCAGCCTGGGGCCTTTCGTGTTGATAGGCTCCTTGGTTATCTGTACGATGACCTCTTGGTCTTTTTCGAGCACGTCCTGTATGCTTCCTTCCTTTGGCAGGTCGGCAATGCCTGCTGCCTTTGTCATGGGTGCAAGCTTGCGTCGGTCGCTGACGACTTGCTTCACATACTTCTTCAGTGACGGAAACTGTGGACTCAGGTCTTGGTAGTGCAGAAATGCTTCGCGTTCATGGCCAATCTCGATAAAGCAAGCATTGAGTGCCGGCATAATCTTCTTGACCTTGCCTGCATAGATGTTGCCGACGGAGTATTTCGAGTCTTGCCCTTCCTTCTGAAACTCTACGAGCTTCTGGTCTTCGAGCAGGGCAATGGTCACCTCCTGCGGCTGAACATCAATGATGAGTTCGCTTGTCATTTTTGCAATATGTTTATGTGTGGCAACCGTGCAGGTCACGGACTGAACAGCCTGCACACACGACCTCCGTCGCTTTTGCTGCCGATTGGTATGAAATTACGGACATGGTGGTTGCAGTCTGTTCAGAGTTTTTCCTATTGCCTGTGTCCCCCCCCTGTCCGTAGTTTGTAGTCCGTTTCGCCAAGAAACGAGTCGAGTATTTTTCTGTTTACTTGCTCTTGTGACGATTCTTTCTCAGTCTTTTCTTGCGCTTGTGAGTAGAAATCTTGTGTCTTTTTTTCTTCTTACCGTTTGGCATAGTCCTTGAAGTTTTTAAAGTTTATAATAATGTTAATTAATCACGATATTTTGACCCGGAAAGCTTAAATCTGGTCAAATGAGCTGCAAATATAGGGCTTTCTTGTCATTTATGAAAATTTTTTACTTAAATTTGCACAAAATTTGTCGTTACATGAGGTATTTTACAATTATATTACTTAGTTTGACCTTGTTCAATTTGCAAGTTTCGGCACAAAGGCGCGTTAGGCAGACATCGGCTCGAACCTTGGCGAGAAAATACCAGACCCATGCCAACAGTGTGGTGCAGAAGTTGCACGACCGCCTCGACAGCATAGCGGTTCAGGACTCACAGCAGGCCGACACACAGCTCACTGTATCGCCCTATCTCTGCAAGCTTGTGGGTCCCATGGTCTATTACGGCTCATCAGTAGGCCGTCGCTTCCAGCTCGACTGGCATCGTGGTGCCCCGCAGCAGCAGGATGGCCTCTCGGCAGGCATAGTCTATCGCGACCAGCTGGCCAATGCCATCGATGACGCATTGATTTGCAGCTACATCAATCGTCCTACCACCGTGAAGTATTACGACAAGCAGATAGACCGTGAACAGATTGTGGGTGAAGCCATAGTAGCAGCTTCGGCCACCAGCGACCTTGATAACATCCTGGGGCGGGTGAATGCAAAGAAAGATGTGGCCGACGTGGTAGGCCCATTGGACATCGGCCTGAAGATACAGAAGCCCAATTTCTGGAACAAGTCGGGTAAGTTTGGCTTACAGCTCACCCAAAACTATGTCTCGGCCAACTGGTACAAAGGTGGCAACAACAACATGACGCTGCTGACCTCGCTGCTGCTGGAGGCCAACTACAACGACCAGCGTCGTCTGCAATGGGACAACAAGTTGGAGATGCGACTTGGATTTGTCACGGTGCCAAGCGATACTGTGCACGAATTTCTGACCAATAATGACAAGATTTACCTCTTCAGCAAACTGGGTCTCAATGCATTTGAGTCATTCTTCTACACGGCCCAGGTCGAGGCTCAGAGCCAGTTCATGCCGGGCTACAAGTCTAACGACACCACCGCCTATTCCCGTTTCCTTGCCCCGCTCGACGTGTATGTAGCCATCGGTATCGACTATAAGCCGAAGTTGAAGAATGGCAACACGTTGTCCTTGGCCTTTTTGCCTATAGCCTACAAGTTACGCTACATCGACGGAGGCGACCCCGTCATCATCAAGGCATACAAAATACGCGATGGCAATCGGGCACAAAACGACTTTGGTTCCAAGATTGAGTTCAACGCCAATTTGAAATTGCTCAAAAATTTCTCGTGGCGCAGCCGTCTCTACTACTTTTCTACTTATAAATACTCGGAAGCAGAACTTGAAAACGTCTTTTCGTTCAGCTTCAACAAGTATATCACGGCTGAATTTTACGCGCTGTGGCGATACGATGACAACCGTGACATGAAGTATTGGGACGAATCGCTGGGATTTTTCCAGTTCAAAGAGTATTTCACCTTGGGCTTGTCGTATAATTTCTGATTTTTTTATATAAAATGTAATTACAAAGTGCGGTTTTTGTGGCATTTTGTAATTATTTTTGCCTATTTCTATTGCAAAAAAGTTAAACTTGTCGTACCTTTGCACGCAAATTTGAAATAAATAACAAAAGAAATGAGCAAATTGATAAAAGTTGAGGGGTACAAGCAGCTCCTCAACCCAGCCCAGACCGAACAGGGAATCAAGCTGATCAAGGAATTCTTTCAGGTCAACCTCAGCACGGCCTTGCGTCTGCGTCGTGTCACAGCACCCCTCTTTGTGTTGCGTGGACTTGGCATCAACGATGACCTGAACGGAGTGGAGCGTCCCGTTTCTTTCCCCATCAAGGACATGGGCGAACAGGTGGCCGAAGTGGTTCACTCACTGGCCAAGTGGAAACGACTGATGCTGGGCGAATACGGCATCAAACCTGGTTACGGCATCTACACCGACATGAATGCCATCCGTGGCGACGAGGAACTGGACAACACCCACTCACTCTACGTGGACCAGTGGGACTGGTGTCGCACCATTACGGCTGCCGACCGCAACCTCAGCTTCCTGCGCAAAATTGTGCGCGACATCTATGCCGCACTGCTGCGCACCGAATATCTCGTGTGTGAAACCTATCCGCAGATTGAAGCCTTCCTGCCCGAAGACATACACTTCATCCACAGCGAAGAACTGCGCCAGCTCTATCCCGATATGACTCCCAAGCAGCGTGAAGATGCCATCTGCAAGAAATACGGTGCTGTCTTCATCATGGGCATTGGCGGAAAGCTGGGCGACGGTAAAGTGCACGACGGACGTGCCCCAGACTACGACGACTGGAGCACACCCAACGAGGACGGCTACTTCGGGCTGAACGGCGACATTATGATATGGTACCCCATCCTGAACCGCAGCATCGAACTTTCCTCCATGGGAATCCGTGTCGATAAAGAAGCCCTGCTGCGCCAGCTTGAACTTTCCGACAAGATGGAGCGCACCCGGCTCTACTTCCACAAGAAGTTGCTGGCCGACGAAATGCCTCTCTCCATCGGCGGCGGAATAGGCCAGAGCCGTCTCTGCATGGTCTTGCTCCACAAGGCTCATGTGGGCGAAATCCAGGCAAGCATCTGGCCCGAAGACATGCGTCAGGAGTGTGCAGCCGCCGGAATGCCTCTGATTTAAGTTAAAAATTAAAAGTTAAAAGTTAAAATGCCGTGCGGAGTGTCTGTGTACTGCACCAGCCCATTTTAACTTTTAACTTTTTATCTTTTAACTAAAAACTTTCACTTTTCATTTTTCACTTTTAACTGTAAACTCAAGTGTACTACGTTTCAAAAAGAATGGAAATCTCAGCCTGCCACCACTTGGAGCTGAGTTACGAAAGCAAATGTTGCAACCTGCATGGCCACAACTGGATTGTCACCCTCTACTGCAAAGCCGAAGAACTGAACCCAGACGGCATGGTGTGCGACTTCACACATATCAAGCAGGCCATACACGGCTACCTCGACCACGGCAATCTCAACGAGCTGCTCCCCTTCAATCCCACGGCTGAAAACATTGCCCGCTGGATGACGGAGCAGATTCCCCAATGCTACAAAGCCTGTGTGCAGGAGTCGGAAGACAACGTGGCAGTTTACACAAACGACAAGAAGATTGATGGACGAGAAGCACTATAAAATCAACGAAATATTCTATTCTATTCAGGGTGAAGGCTACAACGCGGGACGCGCTGCAGTCTTCGTCCGTTTTTCGGGCTGCAATCTTCAGTGCTTCTTCTGCGACACCCGGCACCAAGAGGGCACCCCGATGACGGCAGCCGAAATCTGCCATGAAATCAGCCGATACCCCGCCCAGCTGGTCGTACTCACAGGCGGCGAGCCTGCACTCTTCACCGACCAGCCCCTCTGCGATGCCATCCACGCACTGGGGCGGCAGATTGCCATGGAGACCAACGGCACCTGTCCCATCACCGTCCCGATAGACCACATCACGTGCAGCCCGAAGTTTGAGTTCTGCCTCAATGCCCCCCTGCGCATTTCCCGCTGCGACGAGTTGAAAGTGGTTTATACACGCTACAATGATATGGCACGCTACGACAACATTCAGGCCCAGAGCTACTTCCTGCAACCCTGCAACGTGGGTGATGAAGAGCAGAACGAACTCATCGTTCAGGCCACGCTCGACTACGTGTTGCACCATCCCAAATGGCGGCTTTCGCTCCAGCTGCACAAGATTCTGAACGTACCGTGACATTCTACTTTTTGTAACATTCCATGGTAACAAACCGCCTTTTCGGGCGGTTTTTTTGTATCATATTTGCAGAAACCTTTCATATTCGCAGAATTTTGCCCCATGGAATGATTTTGTTACAAAAGAGAAAGCCCGTTTGTCGGGCAGATTTTATTTTTGCAACCGAACAAGACAAACGGTTCAGCGTAAACCTAAACATTATTAATTATTAAATCAAAAAAAGACATGAAAAAATTCAAGTTTCTTTACAGCATGATGGCCCTTGCAGCGGGTCTGAGCTTTACAGCGTGCAGCAACGGCAGTGATGATGAGGAGGGCGGCAGTGTCACCCCTGGTGGCCCAGACGCGCCGGCTGTTGTTGACAACGGCACATTTACTGCATCCAAACTGATGGGTGTAGTCACATCCAGCGGATTCCCATTGAAGGGGGTAACCGTCACCAATGGAACCCTGACGGCAACGACCGATGCCAATGGCGTGTTCTCTTTCGACCAAGTGAACGTGGTCGGTGGCCGCGCCGTGCTGAAGTTCTCCAAGGAAGGCTATGTTGACGTAGTGCGCTCGCGTCCACAGGTGGATGGCGACCTGTGGAACGTTGCCATGCGTTCAACCTCCGACTGGCAGGTAGCTACGGAGACCTATTCCAGTGCAACCACACACACCCTGAGTTCCGGTCTCATGCAGGTGGAAATGCCCGACGGTTATAAAGATGCTGCCACAGGTGCTGCCTACACGGGCAATGTGACCGCCCAGATGGTCTATCTCAGTCCCGACGACTACGACTTTGCCGATGCCATGCCAGGAGGCGACCTCGCTGCCATCCGTGCCGACAACTCCGAGGCCCAACTTGTTTCCTACGGCATGATTCACGTCTCCATGACGGGCGAGGGCGGGCAAAAGCTGCAACTGGCTGATGGCAAGACCGCCAAGCTCACCTTCCCCATCCCCAACTCATTGCAGGACAAGACCCCCGAACAGATTCCGCTCTGGACCTTCGACGAAGAAACAGGTCTCTGGAAAGAAGAAGGCATGGCCACCCTGCAAGGTTCCGTCTATGTAGGCACCGTCAGCCACTTCTCTTGGGCCAATCTCGACTATCCCGAAAAGCGGGCTACCCTGCAAGTCACCGTGAAGGACACCAACGGCAAGCCACTGCCCTACATCCCCGTAGTGCTTGACGGACAGACCACTTACAGGACTAACGCCAAAGGCACGTTTGAATGTTTCGTTCCGGCAAACAATGCCATGGATGCCGTTGTGCTGACCGAGAGCTATGCTAACCTCTCCGAGCCAGTGAAGGTAGCAGTGCCATCCCTTTCGGGCGGTGAGACCAAGTCCATCACCATCACGCTTCCTGCCACATCCGTTGTCAGCGGCAAGGTGACCAATGAAGGGACGGGCAGCCGGATTGTCAGCATTACCATCTTCTATGGCGACGATATGGGAATGAGCACAGCCAGCACCTGCTCTGACCTCTTTGGAAACTACCAGATTTATGCTCCTGTGGGCTACAAGGGCGAAGCCACCATCGTGGCCAGGGCAGCCGATGGCACACGTGCGCTACAGACCATTACGCTCGACGGCACCGACAAGGTGGTCAACATCAACATCAACTCCAGTGCCGTTGCAGCAGGTGCAGGCCAGATTGTCATCACCAATTCAAAGGGAGAGAAAAACGTCATCAACTTGCCCGAAGTCGATTCGGAAGCCACTTGGGTAGGTGTGTCCATGAAGGGCGATATACTCATTGTTCACTTTGAAGCAATGGACACATTCGACCGCTCCTTTGACAGAATCCAATTCCAAATTCCAAACTACAGCACAGAGAAGACCGCCTATGAAAACGTAGCGGTGCAGTACATGCACGAAGGCAGCTACCAATGGGCAAACATCAACGTAACAGCCACCGTCAATGTGGTGAAGAAGGGCAGCCGCTACTACTTCACGATGGAGGATGCCCACGGCACCTACGATACGCAAGGTACAAACGACGAAGTAACTCTCGATGCCGAGTTCAACCTGCCTGAAATCAGTGTCGCCGAGTAACGCTTTTAGCTAAACATTTTTTTTAGCATCCGTTTTCTACCGCTGCCTATGCTGGAGAATTTTGTGAAAATGGCCCCCTGAAAATTGTAAGGTACTGACCCCTGATAACGATTAGCTACTGACCCCTCTGTAACGATAAAAAAAATGCCCCCCGCACATTCATGCAATTTGTGGGGGCTTTTTTGTATATTTGCCAAGCGTCTTTCAGAGGGGCGCGCTTTGACAAATATACTAACATTAAAACATTGTTGTGATAGTGCACGGCAAAAATACAAAAATTCTACGACTTTACAGCCACGGAATGGGCATAAAGTCTATTGGTACGACACTTGACCTGTCGCGTAACACAGTGAGAAAGTATATCCGGTCCTATCAGGAACTCGGGAAGAGTATTAACGAATTGCTCCGTCTGGATGAGGAACATCTGCAGGAACTACTGTTCTGTGGACACGCCATTGAAGTCGTACCTTCTCAGAATGAACTGGATCTGCGTCCTCTGCTATCGGTCTGTGCCGGACGCCTGCGG
>JAFTEV010000098.1 GCA_017453465.1 Bacteroidaceae bacterium
CCTTGCCCTTGCGCTTACCCGTTTCCGTTCCTATCACAATCCAGCTAATGCCGTGCAAGTCAACCTCTCCAATATCGTTGAACATCGGCTCGAAGGTGACATGCAGGTGAGTTGAACCTACATTCTCCCGCAACTGGTCGATACGCTGCTTTTCCTTCGAAGAGGTCACCGTGACTCCAAACCATCCGTTGTCGGGTGTAACTGACATGTGCAGCAGGTCGGGCCGTTTACTGAGAAACAGATATTGGTGCTGCACGTTCTGGCGCATCTTGTCGAACACCAGTTCACGCCATTCGTCTTTCCACCCCGCGAGGTCACTCATGCCTGTCAGCAGCCAGTTGTGGGGCTTCGGATTGCCCATCAGCCGCAGCTTGCCAGGATAGAATTCCGGCACAGAGAAATCGTCTGTAATGTGGTAGCGACGACAATTGTTGCGGGCATAGCAATAACTACAGCCGATATTACAGCCAATCACAAGATTCATGTTCTGAATCAGGTCTTTGATACAAACACTCATCGTCTCTCGTTTACTTGCTGACATTTACGCTCTCACCGTCCTCGGGAATGTGGACGCGCCCGGCCACTCCATGCTCCCTGGCAGCCTGAAGGAGTGCGGCACGGGTGACGTGATTGTGGTTCACGCCCTCCAGGTGGGTGGCCACGAAGGTGGCCTTCGGTGCGTAGTCCATCGTCTTCAGCACATCGGGAATGTGCATGATGACATGCCCTCCCACATGAAACTTGTTGCCGCCAGCATTGACTATCACCACATCGGGCTGCCAGCGGTCAAGGTTGCGACGCACACCACTATACCAGATGGTGTCGCCAGCCAGATAGGTCGTAGGCTCCGCAGGGTGCTGGAACACATAGCCGCAGGTGTGGCCGGCCTTCGGCAGCATCCACCAGTGGCCGTGATGGCTCTCAGCCTTCGACAGACGAACATCGCCCAGCTGCATCTCGCCCTCAATCACTTTCACCTGCTTGAACCCATGCGACACGACCACCTCACGGTCCAGCTCGTCCTGCACGACGATGAGCATTTCCTTCGGCAGCTGCTCATAAGCGGCATCGTCTATGTGGTCAGTGTGCAGATGGGTCAGCAACACGCAGTCCACATCCCTTAATAGTTCGTCCACCGTCATCGGCAGGTCGTGAATCGGGTTGCGCAATTCCTGATGGTGCGAGAACGGGAACGGAGGCATACAGCCCTTTTCGCCCAGCATGGGGTCTATCAGCATCACCTTACCGGCATACTCAATCTTAATCGTAGCGTTTCTAATCTGTTGAATCTTCATGTTCTTTTCTGTTTTTTTGATTTCTGGGTGCAAAGGTACGGCGAAATGTTAAAGATGTCTATACCAGAACAACATGTTGTTATGCCATTTTGATAAATCACGCTTTTTTCGTACCTTCGCAGCCGAAATCATATAAAGAGGTATGGCAAAAACAACATACAGGCTCGTAGAGGTGCCTTTCAGCAAGACGGAATGTGGTGTAGATTTCTTTATCAACACCGCCCATGGCAGTGAGCGGAGGGGCGTGCTGACGGAATACCCCGTGTTCAAGACCGATTTTTTCGAGATGTTCTTCTTCCGTAAGGCCAATGGCTATCTGTTGCTGGGCTACCAGAAGATAGAACTGCGCGATGGCATGGTGCTCATCCTGAAGCCCCACCAGCAGCAGGAATGGCACATTGACGAAGATGCCCTCGACTACGATTTCCTTATCTTCCGCAACGACTTCATGCGTACGTTTATTGCCGACAAGTTCTTTGTCTATCGCCTGCAGTACTGCCAGCAGACCGACACGCCACCATACTTCATGGCAACAGCCGACGAACTGACGGAATACGAACGGCTGCTGAAGAAAATCCGCAGCGAACTGCGCCAGCCTGTAGCCGACAGCTACCATATCATCGTCAGCGTGCTCTACTATCTGCTGGCCGTCTTGAACCGACGCTATACCGAGACATATAGTCTGCCCTTTGAACTGCCGAAGAACCACTACGCTTTCCTGTTTGTGGAACTGATGGAGCAGCACATCCGCGACCTGCAGCGTGTGCAGGAATATGCCGACCTGCTGCACGTCAGCCGGGTGACGCTTAACCAGAGCGTCATGGCGCAATATGGTGTTCCAGCCACAGTCCTGCTGAAGCAACGCCTGCTGGCCGAAATCAAGAACGGACTGTTGTTCAGCCACAAGACGGTCAGCGAGATTGCCTACGACTTCCACTTCTCAGAGCCTTCACATCTGATGCGGTTCTTCAAGAAAGCCACAGGCAAGACGTGTACACAATTCCAGCAAGAATACGAGAATGGAACGTTTGAATAACTCTTTTAGGTAAATTTCAATTTATGAAAGAATGGCTGGTTTCTGATGACTGGCACAGGCGTACCGAAGGATGAGCGCAAAGGGTTAAAGTGGATTCACAAAGCTACCTTCCAAGGCTATCAGCCAGCTATCGACTATTGTAAGGAACACGGATATAAGTGGTATTAAACTATCGAATGATGAAACTGAAGAAACGAAAAATCAAGTATTCGGCAATATTCTTTCTCTGCTGGTTCCCCCTTTTGGTCTTTCTTATTGATGGTGTCCTGAATTTCCAGACATTGGTTGATTATTTCGGCTCGTATGCCTTTGTCGAGACTGCGCTATTGCTTATGGTCATTCTACCAACAATAGCAGTTTACAAATTTACAAAAGAAGAATGATGCCACTCGGCTTTGCCGCTTGCCTAAGCACGCCTGAATATCACACCCAATTACCTCACGGAATGCTGCATCAAGACGAGCCGTCATAATGCCAGTTTCTTCATCGAGCACTTCACTGCCGAAGAAATTGCCCGCCTGCTGAAACGCGAAGACCTGTCGATTACGGATGTA
>JAFTEV010000099.1 GCA_017453465.1 Bacteroidaceae bacterium
AAGCCCCTACAATGCTTGACGGGGTAAGGGGAAGGTGGGGAAGAAACAAACATAATCACGTCTATAACGACAGAAGAATCGTCAAATGGAGCACCAGACAGCAAAATTAGTCCCCATGACTATTAGTTGCGGATTTTAGGTAGTTCTCAAAAAGAATTGCGACATAATATTGTGATTTTGACGGTGCAAAGATACATATTCTCTTCGAAAGTTGTAGCCAATTTGTAGCCAATTTTTGAAAGTTGTCGAAATTTTAACTTTTGAAAACTTTTCTTCTTAGACTTATAACTAACTATATTTCAGTTTCTTATAATTTCCAAAGGTTTCTAACGATTTCATCTTCTTGAATCCAAGCCCATCCTGAAGCGCAAAAAGAAAGATGCCAGTCAGTCTGGCATCTTTCTTTTTGTTTGTTATTGATTGTTGGCAAGGTAAAGGTCTATCAACAGGGCGATGTCCTCCACCGTGATGGTGCCGTCGCCGTCGAGGTCGGAGAGGGAAAGGTCGGCTGGCGGTGTGGCAGCAAGGTAAAGGTCAACAAGGAGGGTGATGTCGTTGACGGTAATCTGTCCGTCATCGTCAAGGTCACCCGGCAGGGACTTCTGGAGTCTGCTGATGCGGCTTTCGAGCAAGAGGAACTCGTCAAAGCCTGTGCCGTTGTTGGTGAAACTGATGATGTAGTTTCCAGGCTGTTCCACCGTGAACAGCAGTTCGTGCGTTTCGGCACTGCTCAAGTTTGCCGACATATCGCCGTTGGCATTGGGGCGAGCTGTCTGCACTTCCGACTGAGCAACCTGATTGCGCCCGCTGTCGAGAATGGCCACACGGTACTGCGGAGTGCCTTTCCATGCAGCTGTGACGTAAGTCAACTTGTAGTCACCTGCCTCCAGTGCAAGGCGGTAATTATTCTGCGTGCCGTATTCTGCCTTGCCAACTCGCCAGTAGAGAGCCTTGCCTTGATAGCCCGTGAAGCCAGCAAAGGCGCGTGAGCCTGAACCGTAGGTGTTGGGGTACTGGTGAAGCTCGCCGTTGTCCTGCGTAACAACCCACCCTGCGGGGATGGTACCGCTGAGAACATTGCTGAAGTCGAGTGCATAGACAGCGTTCATGTCAGCAAAGACTGGCTCCAGCGTCACGTTGTCTTCAGGCATGGTGAAGGTGTTGTCCTCACCGATGGTGATATTGCCATGCAGCACATTCCAGCCCGTCAGCACATAGCCCTTGGCTGTAGCGACACTGAGTGTGACCACTTCGCCCGCTGCGGCTGAATCGGTCTCTGCCACAACTGTGCCGCCTTCTGCCTGACGAATGTTGATGGCAAACTGTTCGGCTGGTACATCAGCTGGTGTGTAGCTCACATTATCTATATATAGGCCGACACCGCTGCTGTTGGTAAACGTCATGGTGTTGTCGCCAGCCTTCAGCGTGACGGCAAGGGTTGCCTTCTTCCATTCGTTCTGTTCAGTCTTGGTGTACTTCACAATCTTGCGCGAACCATTGACCTGAATAATCAGATTGCCATTTCTTGTCGGCGAGGTGTAGCGCACAGCCAGCGTGTAACTGCCAGCCTCCTTGATGTTGATGACGTGGCGCAGCGCACCAGCCGTGTTAGTGCCCATGTCCATGAAGCCGTTACCTGCATGGCCACGCACATTAGGGTACCATGTGTAGGGGTCAGTCACACAGCTGTTGATGCTCTTGTAGTCCATGTCCTCGGCTTCGATGATGATTTCACCATGATACGCTGCTGGCTGCTTGGGCAAATCTTCCGAAAGTGGTGAGCTGCTCAGCACGTCCGTCTCCCGTTCTGCCTCCTCACCCTCGCAGCTGATGGTCAAGTCAACAGGACCCATGTGCTGGACATTGAGTGTGTAGGTGCCCGTCTCGGCATCCCACTCTGCCGAAACATCAGCCACGCCGCGCTTCTGCATCTGATAAGTAGGTTCAGCCGTAGCCCCCTTCACAACAATCTTGTCGAGCACCTTGTCTGTGACATCCGTGCGATAGTTGTTCAGGTAGAAATCAATGTGGTCGGCATACTCACGGACAATGCCGCTGCTGAGCTGGCCGTAAGTCAGTTCGAGCGACTTACACGTGTTGTACTTCAGCGGAATCGTGGCCGAAGCCGTGGTCTTGCTGTTCAGGTAGGTGTAGGGAGTGTAAGTCACCAGCTGATTTCTGTAGCGGTTCACATACAGGTCGCCCGTGCTGACCACAGGGTACTGCTTGTTGAAGTCAAGCTGTTTGCGAGACTGCGAATACCAGCGAGACGTGTAGTTCGACTTCTTCACCTGCAATGGAATAGCCTGCGACAAACTGTCGTACAGCCCAATGGCTACAGGGATGGCACCATAGCGGCCCGTCTTCTTGAAGTAGCAGAAGTTATCCATCCACTGCCCATTGCCACGGTTGAAGGGATCGTCCTGCTTGTAGAGTCCATCGTAGAGGTCGCCCCAGGCAGCATACTTCTGCTCGTCATTGCCCGTAGTCACATCGTTGATGACCACCACCTTCGTCTTCTTCACCACTTCCTCGCGGCTGGGAATGTACATCGTTCCGTCAATAATCTTGCGGAACATATCAATCCACGCATTGTCGAATCCAGGAAACGTGCCCCAATTGCGGCGAGTGTAACCATTCACCGTAGTATTGCTGAGGTTCTTGAAGTCCTCCGTCCAGATAAGTTCGGGGCCATCCCACACAGCACCGCCGTTTACACAAGTCTGCTCCATCACCGTGCCGATACCCGCAGCAATAGGATACTTCCTGCCGTGGCCTTCACCCAGCAGCGCATCGAGCGCACCGTTCCATCCGCAGTTGTCGTAGCGCACGCCATAGTTCTTGGCCAAGCCACTGATGAAGGGAGAGAACGTCACACTCTCGTTGTTGTAGAAACAAGACGATGTGGTGTATTTGTAAAGCCACAGAATGGCCTCTGGATACTTCTGGCAAGCCTCCAGCAAATCCTTGTTGCGCTTCATCATGCCCACAGGGTTCAGCGGATGTGACCACACATTTCCGCAGAAGCTGATAGTCAAGAAACCGCCATACTTGTGAGCCATCGGCACCAGCTTGGCAAACAGCGCAATGCGGCTGGCCTGTGTGCTGGAACTCTTGTCGCCAGCCTCATCAAAGCCCCAGAACTGCTCAGCGTAGTTCCAGCCCAGGAAGTTGGGGTAACGCTTGTAGAAATACTCAAACGTCTCCAAGTCGTCATCCTGAATGTGGGTGTGTCCGCCGCTGGCCGGCTGACAAGTGAACCAAAGCCCGTTGGCCTGGCAAACCGTAGCCCACGACTTATACGTAAGCACAGCGTTCTGCGGCATCTTATAGACATTCTTCTCCGTGTCATACTGGCACGAAAGCGACAGGTTCATGCACACAAACGGCTTGACATCATCGGGAATCAAGTCAATAATCTTTTGAGGGTCGGCCTTGTTCCACACATCCACATGAATCAGCCACAGCGGATGGCGACTATCAACGGGTCGGCGTTCCTGAGCACTCAGCGACATTGAGCCGATGAACAAAGCCGCAAGCAGAAAGAGTAAAGTTGTTCGTTTCATATTAAACCTAAAATCCGCAACTATCATCCAATACACGATTAAGGGTAGATTTATGAGTCGTTAGTAGCAGCTTTCAGTAAAAAGCAACAGCACAACATCAATATGTAGCCACCATCCCCTTACCCCACGATGCGACTTGAGGT
>JAFTEV010000016.1 GCA_017453465.1 Bacteroidaceae bacterium
TAACGTCAAATAATCAAGTCAAATGAGTGGATAAACGAACTCTTTCGCGAGCCAACGATGCCCTTTGAGGCACTGAAACCAACTGAACTGATTCTGAAGGTACGGCTTCCACTCATAAATGTTAATTTTTAGAACTCACCTCCACGAAAAGCACTTGGCGTGCTACGAATCACACGAAAGCCATCCGGATGGTTCGTGTCATTCGTAGCACCGCCCAAGGTGCTGTTCGTGAGATATAAGGCTCCAAAGGGTTTTCGTGAAGTTTCGTGTCATTCGTGTTGAAAAAATATTTTGCCTCATTTACAGACTATTTTATAGAAGAAATAATGACTAAAACAATTTACTATAATCTAAAAATGAAACTCACATGAAAAAAATCTTTTCTTATTGGTATAGCAAAGCTATTCTAATCCTTTTGGCGATAGTGGGAATAGGTCTCTTTGATTTCTATATAACTGAACGTCGTAAAATTGACAAAATGAAAAAAGCACTTGATACGCTTGATACTGATTCGTTTTATAAAATAGAAGAGGTTTATGGCCCTCCCCCAACGGAATATCATGATAAAGATTCTGTTAACAGAATACTGGATACATTAGAGAATGATAATGATGTGGAATATATTCGTACCAAACAGACTGCAAAATGAAAGCTACATCACTATCATTCCGCAAGCGCGTAGCCCTCGAACTGTGGCATCAGCGCGAGAACAGCATCCGTCGTGAGCACCCCCTGCGACAGCTCTTCTGGGAGTGCACCCTGCGTTGCAACCTGCACTGCCGCCACTGCGGGAGCGACTGCAAGACTGCCACAATGAAGCCCGACATGCCCAAGGAGGACTTTCTGCGGGTGCTCGACAGCGTGGCAAAGAAGACCGACCCGCACAAGGTCTTTGTCATCGTGTCGGGCGGCGAACCCCTGATGCGCGACGACCTGGAGGAATGTTGCGCCGAAATCTATGCCAAGGGATTCCCGTGGGGCATGGTGACCAACGGACTGTATCTCACGCCAGAGCGGTTCCGCTCCCTGCTCAAGGCAGGACTCCATTCCATCACCATCAGCCTGGACGGACTGGCCGAAGAACACAACTGGATGCGCGGCCACAAAGAGAGTTTCCAGATGGTGGACCAAGCCATCACCATGCTGGTAAAGGCTCATCCGCTGGTCTTCGACATTGTCACCTGCGTCAACCGCCGCAACTACGCCAAGCTGGACGAAATCAAGGAGTACCTCATCCAAAAGGGTGTCCGCCACTGGCGAATCTTCACCGTCTTCCCCGTGGGCCGCGCCGCGAGCGACCCCGATATGCGGCTGACGGGCGAAGAATTTCGGGGCGTGTTTGAGTACATCAAGGCCACTCGCCAAGAGGGACGCATCCATGCCAGCTACGGCTGCGAAGGCTTTCTGGGCAACTACGAGGCCGAGGTGCGCGACCACTTATTCAGCTGTCAGGCAGGCGTTACCGTAGGCTCCGTCCTCATCGACGGTTCCATCGGAGCCTGTACCAGCATCCGCGCCGACTTCAACCAGGGCAACATCTACAAAGACGACTTCATGGACGTGTGGGAACACCGCTACCATCCATACCGCAACCACGACTGGATGAAACAGGGCGACTGCGCCGACTGCCAATTCTTCCGCTACTGCCGAGGCAACGGGATGCACCTGCACGACGGCGACGGCAAGCTGCTGCTGTGCCACGTCAAAAGGCTGCAAGAAGCCTGAAACACCCGCCGCTGCACCGGGGGACTGGTGCTGATGCAATCGGAACCGGGCGGGAAAGTTCTCTGGGTTCCGTGGGAAAGTTCTCCCGCAACAGCCACACTGCATTGCCACTGCGACGGCAATGCAGTGCTACTTTTGTCAGGCCCCTTTGCCACCGCCACAGCACTGCATTGCTACTGCCGCAGGACTGCTGTGCCACCGCAACGGGAAGCCTTTCGGCACAAAATTTGGCCTCAATCGGAAACTAACGGGGCAAATATTTGGCTGTTTCGGAAAACAGTCGTAACTTTACCGCAATTATGGACTTAACTAACCACATTACACACATGAAAAGACTATCTACCCTACTGCTGGCCCTGTCAGCCACTGCCGCAGCCGTGGCACAGACCGACGTGACCAAGTATTACCTGTCGAACTACGGGTTCGACACCGACTTCAACTACACCAAGGAGAGTTCGGTCAACGTGGCCGAAGAAGTGCTCGACATCCCCGGCTGGACAGCCGACAACTCGGCAAGCTACACCATTGCGGGCGTGTATGAAATGGGATTCAAGGGCAAGTACAACGGAGCCAGCGTGCCAGCCACGGGCTACGACGGCGAGGCCGGTGGCGGACTGGCCCTCTCTACAGGCTGGGACCAGACCTTCAAGTATTACCAGACGGTCACACTGCCCGCCGGCACCTACACACTGAGTGTGCCCACCTACAACGGCAGTGACAAGACGGCTGCCACCTCGCTCGTGGCGTGGATTCCCAGCAGTGGCACGCAGGTGGCTTCACGCCTCGCAAGCTACCCCATTGGGAAGTGGACGCTGGACAAGATAACCTTTACCCTGACCAAGACCACGACGGGCAAAATCCAGATTGGCATGAAGGCCGCTGCCAACGGTTCGGCCAACTCCGCCAAAATCTTCATCGACTATGTGAAACTGGAGGGCACCGACATGGCCGTTGATAAGACCGAGCTGGAGCAGACCATCAGGACAGCCCTGGAATACTATGGCGACGGCTCCGGCAACGAGGCCGAGTCGCTGCTGAAGGCCATCACCGCAGCGCAGACAACCGATAGAGACGAGACGGCAGACATCATCAGCGTGCTGGAAGAGACCCGTGCACTGAACGATGCCATCGCAGCCTACCGCGCAGTGAACATCAGTGAGGAGAATCCCTACGACGTGACCCACTACATCCAGAACCCATCCTTCGAGAAGAACGGCACCGAGGGCTGGACGGTGAGCGACCTGCAGTCGCAGTCAAACACATCGTTCACCAAGAAGCAGGGCAGCATCTACCTGGAAAAATGGGTGGGCAGCGGCAGCGTTGGCAGCGCAAGCCTCAGCCAGGTAGTGAAGAACCTGCCCAACGGAAAATACCGTCTTACCGTGGCTGCACAGAACTACACCCAGAGCAGCACCTCGAAGAGGAACACGGGAGCCTACATCTATGCCGCCGACCAGCAGACTACGGTCTATACGCCAGGCGACTACAGCGTCAGCTTCACCAGCATTGCGGGCGAAGTGGAGATTGGTTTCGTGGCCGAAAACGCCACGGGCAACTGGATTGCCGTGGATAACTTCCGCCTCTATCAAGTGGGCTACGTCGATGACACCGCACTCGTCGAGGAACTCAGCCGACTCGTCGCCACAGCCACAGCCTTGCAGACGCAGATGATGTCGGCTACAGCTGCAACGGCACTTCAGCAGAACATCGATGCCGCCAATGCCATCATTGGCGGCGCAACTGCTTACAACGCAGACACCACACTGGCCCTGCAAGCCGCCATCGCTGCCGCCGAAACAAGCATTGCCGAATATGCCGCACTGAGCCGCAAGATAGCCGCCATCCAGCCCAGCTACGACGAGACCAAGGAGGGCGCAGCCGACTTCCTCAGCGAGATTGAAAAGGCTCAGGCTTTGGCGCAAAACCCCGAAGCCACCAGTGCTGAACTGGCCGCAGCCATCGACACACTCGACACGGCTCTGCTGGCCTTCAACCTGGCCAATGCCACACCGGGCACAGGCATAGCTCCCGCCGTGACCCAGACCAACCACTACGTGGCCACAGGTGCTACCGAGGCACTCGTGCGTGCTACGATGACGGGCAGCAACATCTTGGAGCGCGGCGTTTGCTGGAGCACGGAGCACAACCCCACTGTGCTGGATAACCGCTCCACCAAATACTTCAACCTGAAGGGCTACATCTTCCACGCCCAGGGACTGAAGCCCGCCACCGTCTATTACATTCGCCCCTACGTGATGAACAAGACCTACACCGTGGCATACGGCGATGAAATCAAGATTGTAACCCACCCCAAGGGCACCTGCACATGGTCGTGGAATGAAGGTGCACCCACTGCCGATGCTAACACACGCTGCCGCAACGCCATGAAGGAAACCATCGACTACTTCAACGAGTGGACCGGCATCAAGGGCTTCCACCTCTCTGGCTCCTACGGCGCACAGACCCAGACGGCTGACTGCTCTTACGGCGGCTCCATGCGCATTGGTCCCAACGCCAGCTATCAAGCCATCGGCACCGTGCTGCACGAGACTGGCCACGGCGTGGGTGTAGGCACACACTGGCGCTGGTACAGCTGCGAAGACACCCGTGCCGACCAGGGCAAATATGGCAAATGGCTGGGACGCGAGGCCAACGAAGTGCTGCACTTCCTGGAGAACTACTACGGCGACGAAGTGTATTTCACGGGCGATGCCGTACACGGCTGGGGAACCAGTGCCAACACAAGCATTCCGAATGCCACCATCAGTTACGACTGGCTCGTGAACGGTGCCGACAAGGACAAGCACCAGGAATTGCAGTACATCGGTGGTATGTGCATCCTGCACGGCCTCTTCATCGACGGACTCTGCCCCACATGGAACGACCCCAACGGCATTTCGGGCTACACCTACAACTTTGATGACCAGAAGAAATACTACTTGATGAGCAAGGACACAGAGCGCGGCCTGGGCAACGGACTGCTCTACCAGCGCAACCTCAGCTCTGTCAGCTGGAAGCCTTACTTGGAGAACGAGACCGTGAGCGACTCGGCTGCCTGGTATATGGAATATAACCCGCAGCTGGGCTACTACATGTTCAGGAACGCCATGTCGGGCCGCTACCTCACCCACTCCAATACGGCCAGCACCGTGGGTGTGAAGAGCGCAAAGTCGCCCACAACCACCGAATACTTCCAGCTCATGCCCGACCGCACCGACGTGACGCTGGCGGGCAACGACACCCAACTGACCACCCACGGATACTGGTTCACCTGGGCCTACAACGGCAGCAACAAGGCCATGGGAGCCAATGCGCTGAACGAGCGCACCCAGTACGGAACCATTCCGCAAGCCACATTCGACTACAGCGATGCAGCCACCCAGCAGCAGTGGATCATCATCAGCGAAGACGAACTGGAAATCTACCAGAAGATACTGGGCGTAGAGAAGAAGCCCGCTGTAAAGGGCGACTTCGACGGTGACGGTCGCGTGACGGTGGAAGACATTGCCATCCTCATCGAAGTGTACCTCAACGGCGGCAGCACTGCGGAGGCAGGACAGGACACTGCACGCTACGACCTGGACGAAAGCGGCAGCCTGTCAATCAACGACATTACCGTCCTCATCGAAATGTATCTCAACAACACAACAACTAAAGAATGAAACGAACATTAACCATCCTGATGGCGTTTGCACTGTTGCAGACGCCATCATTTGCCAAGAAAAAAGAAGTGAAAGACCTCTGGCCCGACGGCACGGAAATTAGCCAGTGGTTCAAGGACACCACCCACGTGGACCTTGCCAAACTGGGCAAGCAGTACCGCATCACAGACTACGGCGTGGTGAACGACGGACGCATCCACACGAAGGAACTGCAAGCCCTCATCGACAAGGTGGCACAGCAGGGCGGCGGTGTGATTGTAGTGCCCGAAGGCACGTACCTCACCGGCGCAGTGTTCTTCAAGCAGGGCGTACACCTGCACCTCTATGCCGGCGGCACACTCATGGGCAGCAACGACCCCATTGACTACCCCGTGCAGAACACCCGCATCGAGGGCGAAACCTGCAAGTATTACTCGGCCCTCATCAATGCCGACGGGCTGGACGGCTTCACCATCTCCGGACGTGGAGCCATCGACGGCAACGGCTACACGTTCTGGAAACACTTCTGGGACCGCCGCTCATGGAATCCCAAGTGTACCAACAAGGACGAGCAACGCCCTCGCCTGGTCTATGTATCGAACTGCAAGAACGTGCAGATTGAGGGCGTACACCTGCAGAACTCGCCCTTCTGGACTACACATATTTATAATAGTGAGAACGTGAAACTGCTGCGCCTCCACATCTATTCGCCCGCCAAGCCCGTGAAAGCCCCTTCGACTGATGCCATTGACCTCGACGTGGTCAGGAACATCCTGGTGAAGGACTGCTACATGTCGGTCAACGACGATGCCGTGGCCATGAAGGGCGGCAAGGGACCCTATGCCGATGCGTTCCGCACAAAGTACGACGGCATTGACCTCTCGAAGTTCCCCGAAATGCAGGGCGATGGCGGCAACGAGAATGTCATCATCGAGGACTGCGAATACGGCTTCTGCCACGGCTGCCTCACGCTCGGTTCCGAGAGCGTATATGACCACAACATCATCCTGCGCCGCATCAAGGTGGACGAAGCCAACAACCTGCTCTGGCTGAAGATGCGCCCCGACACGCCGCAACGCTATGAGTACATCACCGTGGAAGACATCACGGGCAACGCCAAGAACTTCATCCTCGTGGCTCCGTGGACACAGTTCTACGACCTGAAAGGACGCGAGAGCACACCCATGTCGTACTCCGACCACATCACCATGCGTAACATACAGTTTGACTGCAACGTGTTCTTCAACGTCACGCCCAAGCCCGACCAGTACCGCTTAAGCAACTTCACCTTCGAGAACCTCAATGTGACGGCATGGAAAGAAGAATTACACACGGAATACGTCGATAATTTCACCGTCAAGAATGTCACTGCAACAAAAAAACAGTAGTTTTCTTTGCCAAATCACTAAAATGACCTAATTTTGCAGAAAAATTTCAGAACTATCTTTATATGACTATCAACATCACTACAGAAAACGATACCGTAACAGGCGTACTGGATGGTCGCCTCGACACGGCTGCTGCGGCGCAGTTCGCACAAGACATGAAACCCCTGTATGACAACGCTGACAAACACATCATGCTTGATTGCGAGAAACTTTCATTCATCAGCAGTTCTGGTCTGCGACTGCTTCTCAGTCTGCGCAAGGCCACAATAGAAGGTGGAGGCGACGTAACCATCCTGAATGTCCCGCCCGAAGTAAAGCAGGTCTTCACCATTACGGGATTCTATTCACTCTTCAAATTCCAATAGTCCCCACACTGCGAACCAGAGGGTGAAGCAAGACAACATGCACCATTTGCCTTGCTTACACCCTGTTTTCTTTTGTATTCCCCCAACATCCCCAAACAGTCCTGACACCATGGAAAAGCAACTGACGCTCCAGAACAAAATAGAGCAAATCTCTCTGCTGGTAGATTTTGTGAACCAGATATGTGAAGAGCTACACCTGGATGAAGCCTTGAATTTTAATCTGAACCTCGTACTGGAAGAGGCTGTCACCAATGTCATCATGTATGCCTACCCGCAAGACGAAGCGCACACACTGACACTGAAAGCATGGACAGAAGAAGGCGGAAAGCTGGCCTTTGAGCTGTGCGACCAGGGAAAGCCCTTCAACCCCATCGAGGAAGCCCCCGAAGTGGACACGACACTCAGTGCGGAAGAAAGGCAAATCGGTGGCCTCGGCATTTTCCTCATCAAGCAAATGATGGACGAAGTGAACTACGAGTACAAAGACCACTCAAACGTGCTCACCTTGAAAAAGAACATCAACTCATAAAAATAACGAATACAGACAGATATGAAAACAGTTTACATTGATGGACCACTCGATGCCGTCCATCTGGAAGAAGTAAAAGAGAAGATTGCCGAAGCACAAGCACAAGTGGGCGACATCATCACGCTCGACTGCACCGAAATGTCATACATCTGCAGCTCTGGCCTGAGAGTATTCCTGCAAATGCACAAAGATGTGACAGCTGCCGGTGGCAAGCTCATCATCAAGGGACTGCAACCACTCGTGAAGAATGTCTTCAATATGACAGGATTCGCACAGGTGCTTAACATCGAGGAATAAATCTGCATCCTGAAAGAAGGAAGAGGAACAAGACTGTGTAGAAAGAAATGCTATTTAGTTTGAGCCTATTTGCGTGGATAACCATCGCCATCATTGCAGCCAAGGTAGCCATCATGCTGAGAAGCAAGTTGCCAGGCGACATGCTGGCCCTTGGCATCATTACCACACTGCTGCTTACCGGCACGCTCACACAGGACGAAGCCTTGTCGTGCTTCAGTTCACCCACGGTGATTATCGTGGGCGTGTTGTTTGTATTAGGAGCCGGCATGGTGCATTCAGGCGTAATCCACTTGATTTCAAGGAATCTTGGCAATCCCAAGACACTGAAAATAGCCATCCTCAACCTCATGGTGCCAGTGACGCTCCTGAGTGCATTCCTCAACAGCTACACAATCATTTCCCTGTTTATCAATGTGGTGAGAGTGTGGAGCAAAAAGATTAAAATTCCCCTCTCACAACTGCTCATTCCGCTGAGCTATGCCTCCACGCTGGGCGGTATCTGCACCATCATCGGCACACCCACCAACCTGCTCGTGGCAAACTTCTACGAAACGGGCACGGGTAAAGACATGAGATTCTTTGCCCCGCTCATTCCGGGTCTGGCCTGTGTTGTAGCAGGCACATTGCTGACCATCCTGCTGCGCCGACTGTTGCCCGTGCGCAAGTCGCCCGAAGAATCCTTCGAGAGCAGCAAGAACTACACCGTGGAACTGCTGGTCCCCACCGACTGCGACCGCATTGGCATGACGGTGGAAGAGGCCAAACTGCTCAACGTAACGGGTGGCCACCTGATTGAAATCGTGCGTTTCGACCGCGAAATCATTAGCCCGGTGCCCAACGACGAATTTATCCTTGGCGGCGACCGTCTGGTCTATACCGGAAAAATAGAAGACATCCTGCAACTGCGCGTCACCCACGGGCTGGTGAATGCAGCCCACCACGTGTTCAGCGTGAACGAACTGGACAAGAACCGCAAGCTGCAAATGGCCAACGTGAGCATGAACAGCAGCCTGGCTGGGCAGTGCATGGCCAACTGCGATTTTGAAGAGAAACACGGAGTCGTGCTGATTGCCGTGGCACGCGAGGGCGAGCGCATCAATGAAATTCCCCGCGAAACCATCATCCAACCCGGCGACACACTGCTCTTCGAGGGCACCAAGATGAACCCCAACGAACTATCGGACGACCTACATTTCTTCGACCAGATAGCCCTGCCGCAACAGGGGCAGAAAACCTACGTCAGCATGTTGATACTCCTGGCCATGGTCGTGCTCTCTGGTTCCAATGTGATGACACTGCTCAACAGCGCACTGCTGGCAGCCGTTGCCATGCTCGTCACGCACTGTTGCTCCGTCGAGCAGATGCAACGCTCCATCAACTGGAAACTCATCATGGTCTTCGCGGGCAGCGTCTGCCTGGGAAAAGCCATCGACGCAACGGGCCTGTCGCACACGCTGGGCGAAATCGTGACAATCGCATCGGGCACCAATCCCCTGCTGGCACTCATCATCATCTGCCTCTTTGCCACTACCATCACGGAGTTCATCTCCAACACCACGGCGGCTGCGGTGCTCATCCCCATTGCGCTCGACATCGCCCATGTGATGAATGCCAACCCCATGACATTCGCCATAGCCCTCATGATCAGCGTATCGTCCAGCTTTGCTACCCCCATCGGCAGCGAGGCAAACATCATGATTTACGGCTCTGGCGGCTATAAGTTCACCGACTTCATGAAGATTGGCCTGCCCATGAACCTCGTCATCCTGGCCACCAATCTGCTGGTCACCTGTTTGGTCTATCCCTTGTAACTCGAAAACAACAAAATTCAAACCTATAATATGCAGTGGTTGATTGATTTACTAATGACTGGCGGCGGCGTTGCGCACACCGTCGTACTCTACTCCATCGTCATCGCCCTGGGCGTGGCACTGGGCAGCAAAGTGAAAATTGCTGGCATCTCGCTCGGCGTTACGTGGATTCTCTTCGTGGGCATCTTGGCTGGCGACCTGCTCATGCGCGGCGGTGTGGAGGAAAACACTGCGGTGCTCAACTTCGTGCAGGACTTCGGACTCATCCTCTTCGTCTTCTCCATCGGCTTGCAGGTAGGTCCCTCATTCTTCTCCTCCCTCAAGCAGGGCGGACTGAAAGCCAACGGCGTGGCAGCCGGCATTGTGGCACTGAACATCGTGGTCATGCTCACGCTCTACTACAGCTGCCGCAACTTCATCCCCGCAGCCGACAACCTGCCCATGATGGTGGGCACCCTGTGCGGTGCCATTACAAACACACCCGGCCTTGGTGCCGCCAACGCCGCGCTGGACCAGATTAACGCCGTCAGCCCGAACATCTTCGGCGAAGACGGCATCCCAGTCATTGCCAACGGCTACGCCTGTGCCTACCCGCTCGGCGTTGTGGGCATCATCCTGAGCATAGTGCTCATCCGCGTCTTCTTCAAGGTAAACTTCAAGGCCGAAGAAGACCACTTCAACAAGAAGAACGGCAAGAATGAGGCCGTAAAGCCCCACCTGATGACCATCAAGGTGTTCAACCCCGCCATCAACGGAAAGACCATCCTGCAGGTGCGCGGTTTCATCGGGCGCGACTTCGTGTGCTCCCGCCTGCTCCATAATGGCCACATCACCGTGCCCAACAAGGACACCCTGCTCACCGTGGACGACAAGCTCTACATCGTCTGTGCGCACGACGACGCAGAAGCCATCATCGCCTTCATCGGACCCGAAACCGAGGTGGACTGGGAAATTCAGGACGTGACAATGGCATCCAAGAAACTCACCGTCACCAAGAGCAGCATCAACGGCAAGACCCTGGGCTCGCTCCACTCCAGCAGCATCTACGGCGTGAACGTGACGCGCATCTACCGCTCCGGCATCGAACTCTTCGCCAGCCCCAGCGTCATCCTGCAGGTGGGCGACATCATCACCACCGTGGGTCCGGAGGACTCCGTGGACCGCTTTGCCAACAAGATAGGTGACTCGAAACAGGCTCTCGACAAGCCCAACCTGCTCACCCTCTTCGTCGGCATCCTGGTGGGCATCATCTTCGGCATGATTCCCATCTCCATCCCCGGCATGTCGGTGCCCGTGAAGCTCGGTCTGGCCGGTGGCCCGCTCATCATCGCCATCTGTCTGGGACGCTTTGGCTACAAACTGAAGCTCGTGGCCTACACCACCAACTCCGCATCGCTCATGATTCGAGACATCGGCCTCGTCCTCTTCCTGGCCAGTGTGGGCATCAAGGCAGGCGGCAACTTTGTCGATACCGTCATTAACGGCGGCTACCACTACGTGTGGATGGGCTTCCTCATCACCGTCATTCCGCTCATCGCGATGGGCATCTTCGCCCGCGCCAAGTGGAGGATGAACTACTTCCTCATTTCGGGCATCATGGCCGGAGCCACTACCGACCCGCCAGCACTGGCCTTCTCTACGGCGCAGGCCAACAACGGCATCCCGTCCGTAGGCTACTCCACGGTCTATCCACTCTCCATGTTCCTCCGCATCATCACCGCGCAGGTGCTCATCCTGTTCTTCTGCGGATAAAACAGACTTATGAACCTCTTTCAACTCATAAACTCACTGACGCAGTCAACAGACCTTCCGCTGTTGACTGCCTTTTTCCTGGGTCTGCTCGTCGCACTCAACCCCTGCCAGCTGGCCATCAACGTGTCGGCACTGACCTACATTCTGAAACACGACAAGGCTCGCAGTGCGTCGCTCACCTACGCCATGGGCCGCTCCGCCACCTACACCCTACTGGGCTGGACACTGATGTGCCTCATCGGGGGCGGTCAGAACGTGGAGGGCGTACAGCAGCTGCTCAGCCAGGCCGAAGTGCTGCTGCCCTACATCCTCATCGCCATTGGCCTCTTCATGCTCTCCCGCTCCTTCCATGCCCACCATCACGACGGCGAGAGCTGTCACCACTCCGGGCAAATCATTCGCCGCAACGGACCCCTCGGTTCGCTCATCCTCGGCATGACCCTCGCTCTGGCCTTCTGTCCCGAAAGTGCCGTGTTCTACTTTGGGCTGATGCTCCCGCTCTCCATGACCAGCAGTGCCGGGCTGCTCGTTCCCCTCGTCTTCGCCCTGGCCGCCAGCCTGCCCGTCCTTGGGTTGGCATGGCTCATGGCAAAAGCCACACAGAAGGCAGAGCAAGTGAGCCACGCCTTCGAGCACGCCCAGCAGTGGCTCAATGCCCTCACGGGGCTTCTGTTCATCGCTGCCGGCATACTCCTGTTCTGGGAATAACGCCCTGCCCCGCTGCATTGCCGCTGCCGTGGGGAAGTTCTCCCGCCGTTGCGGGAAAGCACTCCCACTGCGCCGCCACCCCATTGCTACCGTCATCACACAGTTTTCCCGCTGCTGTGGCAGAACGTTGCCACGACAGCGGGAAAACTTTGCTGCGGCTGTGGGAGTGCATTTCCACCGAGGGAGCCATGCTGTTACATCTCCTTCACGATGTAAATCTGTGTGGGGAAGTGGTCGCTGTAGCCATCCTGCCAGATGCCTGCGCTGGTGGTGCGGCGGGGTGCGCCCGTGTAGCGGCCTTCGACCGTGGTCATGTATTCAGGCATGTAGATTTCGTTCTTGAAGAACTTGAAGTCCGAGCGGTCATCACCCAGCATGTTGGCAGTGAAGATTATCTGGTCGAAGAGGTTCCACATGTTGTCGTAGAGCAAGGTGCCCTGCCCCTTTTTGCGCAATATATCGTTCCAGGGGTCGTAGAGGTCCTGCGGACTTGTGATTTTCTTCTTGGAGAGCTTGGCCCCCAGTGCCTCGGTGACCGACTTGTTGTCGGGGTCGTCGTTGAGGTCGCCCATGATGACAATCTTGGCATTTGGCTGCACGGCCTGAATGGAATCGACCACGCCACGGACTATGCGGGCAATGAACTCGCGGCTCTCGCTGGATGCGGCACGCGAGGGCCAGTGGTTCACGAGGAAATGGAACTGCTCGCCCAGCAGACTGCCCTCAACGTGGAAGATGCCGCGTGTGATGTGTCCGTCACTGAATTTCTTGTAAGCCTCGGTTGTGGAAATCAGTTCGCTCTTCCGTGGCTTAAACATCTTGGGGTTATAGAGGCATGCCACGTCCACGCCGCGTGCGTCATCTCCCTCAATATGAAGGAACTTATATCCCTTGTCTGCAAGCTTTGGTTGAGCCACCAGGTCGCGCAGCGCATTGGCGTTTTCCACCTCCGACACGCCGATGAATGCTGCCCCACCCTTGACGCGCTCTGTGCAGAGTTCGCTCAGCACTCGCGAGAGCTTCTCCAGCTTGCGCTTGTACTTCATTCCGTCCCAGTGGTAAGAGCCGTCGGGCAGGAACTCGTAGTCGTTCTTGCCCTCGTCGTGCAGGGTGTCGAAAAGGTTCTCAAGATTGTAGAATGCAATGCCCGCATAGATGGTGCGCTTCTGGGGCTGTCCGCCCACATCGGGAGTGGCCGACATCAGCGCAAATCCCAACAATGCGACACAAACGGATAACAAAGTTTTTTTCATGGTAAAATGCTGTTTGTAGTTATTGATAGCGCAAATATCTTAAAAAAAATTGGTATTTCACTTATATTTCCATGTAAAATTCATCTTTTTTACAGAAAGAAGCCTCAGTTCACCAAGTTTTTTATTAAATTTGTGCCCAAATAGACAAAATAAACAAAAACCATCACTATGAGTAAAGGCTTTATAATTCTTACGGCAGCCCTGTGCGTAGCTTCTCACGGAATGGCTCAGAACGTGGTTCTGGCCGACTCCATCGCTGGCGAGGACGACTTCGACTTCTCGCTGACCGAGGGGCAAATTGACGAGGACGCAGAAGCTGCCAGTACCGTCACACTGGTACAAAGCTCAAAAGACCCGTACTTGAATGAAATTGGCTACAAGTGGTCGGCCATGCGATTTAAATACCGCTCGCTCGACAACGCCTACGTGGGCAATTACATCAACGGAATCAAATTTAACAATGTGGAGAACGGACGCTTCAGCTTCTCTGGCATCACGGGCGGACTGAACGACGCCACCCGCAACAAGACGGGCGGCGGATTCCTGGACCAGTGCAAGTTTGGCTACTCACCCCTGGGCGGAGCCACCGACATTGACATCCGCGCCAGCCACTATGCCGCTGGCCACAAGGTGGGACTGGCCCTGACCAACCGCAACTATGTGGTGCGCGGACTCTACACCTATGCCACGGGCCTGATGAAGAGTGGCTGGGCACTGATGGGCAGCTTTGGCTACCGCTACTCAAAGGAGGGCAACATCGAGGGAACCTTCTACAACAGCTTCTCCTTCATGCTCGGAGCCGAAAAGCAATGGGACAAGCACAGCCTCTCGTTCAACATCTGGGGCGCACCCACCGAGCGCGGACAGCAGGGAGCATCCACCGAGGAAGCCTACTCGCTGGCTGGCACACACTTCTACAACCCCTATTGGGGCTACCAGAACGGCAAGAAGCGCAACAGCCGCGTAGTCACCGAGTTCTCGCCCAGTGCCCTGATTACGTGGGACTGGAAAATCAACGACGACACCAAGCTCTCCACCTCGGCAGCAGCCACGTGGATGAACTACGCCAGCACAGCCCTATCCTACAACAACGCCTACAACCCGCGACCCGACTACTACAAGAACCTGCCCTCGGCAGTCTTCAACGTCTATAACGATGCCTACAACGACGGCGGATGGCTCAGCGAGAACCCCGGCGTGATGGAGCAGTACCGCAACCTCTACGACTACTGGACCAGCTCGAAGTACAACCGCCAAGTGAAGTGGGACCAGATGTACGCCCAGAACGAGGCCAACAACGCCACCGGCAAAGATGCGCTCTACTACCTGGAAAAGCGTCACAACAACCAGCTGGCCTTTAACCTCAGCTCCATACTGAACGGCAAGTTCGGCACCCACGGAGCCTACACCCTGGGACTCAACGTCAACAGCACCAAGGGTATGCACTACAAGACCATGGCAGACCTGCTGGGCGCAAGCACATTCCACGACTACGACAACTACTCACTGAACAAGTACGGCTCGCAGTCCAAGGAATACCAGAACGACCTCGACAATCCCGACCGCATCATCCGCAAGGGCGACAAGTTTGGCTACAACTATAATATATATGTAAACAAGGTGAAGGGCTTCTTCAACAATACCTGGAAGACGGGCGGCTTCACCCTCTCCTACAGCGGAGACATCGAGGGCACATGGATAGAACGCGAGGGCCTCATGCGCAACGGACGCGCAGCCAACTACTCGAAGGGCCGCAGCGGAGCAGCCAAGTTCCTGGGCGGCGGCGGCAAACTGATGCTCTCCCAGAAGATAGCTACCTCAGTGCTCTACGTGGGCGGTAGCATCGAGAGCCAAGCCCCCCTTGCCTACAACGCATTCGTGGCTCCGCGCATCAACAACAATTTCGTGGACAACCTGAAGAACGAATGGTACTGGAACGCAGAGGCCGGCTACCAGTGGTACTTCGGCCCCGTCAGCGGTAAGGTTGCAGCCTACTACACACGCTTCAACAACGTCACCCAGCAGACAGCCTTCTACAACGACGACGCATCCTACCTCACCTACATCAGCATGACTGGCATACAGAAGGAATACAAGGGTCTGGAGGCAGCCATCACCGTGAAGCTGGTGGGCAACCTGAAGCTCAACCTCTTCGGCACACTGGCCGACGCCAAGTACCTGAACAACCCCAACGCGCAGCTGGCCTACGAAGGCTCCGACGCAGCCACCATCAAGAGCATCAACGCCTTTGAAAACAAGGTGACAGGCGGCAACAACCCGCTGCAAGTGTTCATGAAGAACGTCAAGGTAGAGACCACACCGCTCACAGCAGCCACCGTGGGACTCAGCTACAACGTCAGCGGCTGGTATTTCGATGTGAACCTGAACTACTTCGACCGACTCTACATCTCGGCCTCACCCTACCGCCGCCTCAGCAACTCTGCCGAATGTGGCGTGACGGGCTATGCCAGCGACTACCAGTCCATCAATGTCAACACAGGCACAGTGACCGATGCCTACGGCGCAGCACAAGCCATGGCCGCCAGCGGACACGCTGCCTACGTCTATGATGCACAGACGGGCGAAGTGCTCGAAGGCTACTCGCCCGACCAGGAGAAGGCCAAAGGCGGATTCATGCTGGATGCCAGCATCGGCAAGAGCATCTACCTGTCGGGCGGCAAGCGACTCAGCATCAACCTGCAAGTGCAGAACATCACCAACAACACCAACATGAAGACAGGTGGCTATGAGCAGAACCGCGCCGACCGTCCCTACGACTACATCTTCTCGCGCAACAACTTCTACTACTACGCCAATGCCATCAACGCATTCCTCAACGTCAGTCTTAAATTCTAACCCGCACTATGAAGAAATTACTATTCACCATACTTGCAGGAATGCTCGTAGCCTCCTGCATGAACAAATGGGACACCGAATCGGTTGACAACGACCTCTACTCGGCCCCGAACATCGGCGAACCTACCACTACCATCCAGCAACTGCGCTCCACCTATGCCTCGGCCATCAGCAACTCCAGCTACACGCAGGTGACAAAGGACGAAGTGGTGGAAGGCATCGTCACAGCCAACGACATCTCTGGCAACATCTACCAGTTCATCTACATCCAGCCCCTGGCAGCCGACGGCACGCTCGACACCTCGGAAGGCGGCATTGGCGTAGGCATTAAGGGCATAGGCTGTCTCTACACGCTCTACCCCGTAGGCCAGCGCATCCGCATCAGCCTCAAAGACCTCTACGTGGGCGGCTACGGACAGGCACCCCGCATCGGTATGCCCTACATCAACACCAACGGAGCCATGCGCATGGGCCCCATGACCCTCGACATGATGAAGAAACACGTGCAGAAAGTGGGCAAACCACGTCCTGAACTCGTGGAGGCACGCGAAGTGACCGCTGCCGACCTCACCGCTGCTAACATCACCAAGCTCACCCCCATGCTCGTGGTACTGAAGAACGCCGAAATCAAAGACGCTGGCTGGCCCTACGCACACTGGGAAGTAGGCGGCGACACCTATTCGGAGTATCACGACATCAACATTGGCGGCACCACCGTGAAGCAGCTGCTCTACACCAGCACCTCGGCCACCTTTGCCGGCGACACCATCCAGCCCGGACGGAAGACCATCTACGGACTCCTGGGCCGCTACTCCAGCAGCTACCAGCTCTCACTCCGCTCAATCGACGACATTATTGAACAGAAATAAATACACATAGAACTATGAAGAAAATACAATCACTCCTGCTCATCGCAGCAACCAGCCTCGGAATACTCACATCTTGTTCCGATGTCCCCATGCCTTACGACATCAATGCCGGAGGCTCCACTTCCTATGGAAAGCTGATGCCCTACAAGAACGCCAGCCTCTCCACCTTCACCAGCTACGACCTCATCGAGGGTTGCCCCGCATGGAGCCAAGGCTCAAGCTACACTCAGGCCACTGGCTATCAGGCTTGGGACGGTGCTTCCACCAAAAGCAACAAGGAGGTGAAATCCTACCTCATTTCGCCACCACTCAACACCACCTGCGCCAGCGGCAAAGTGCGCTTCTCGTTTGACCAGACACTGCGCTACAGCAACAACGTCAGCACCTGGAAAGAGAACCACAAAATCTACATCTCGAAAGACTTCGACGGAAATGCCAAGAACTTCGACCAGGCTACATGGACACTGATCGACTTCACCCCCGAAGCCTCTACCTACAGCGACTGGACCCTCTACAGCAGCGGCTACATACAGGTGCCCGACGAATTTGTCAACTACGACGGAGTCTATATCGCCTTCTACTTCTACGCTCCCGCTTCAGCCTCGACCACATGGGAACTCGAAAACTTCCTCATCGAAGAGGGCGTAGCTGACAACAGCGGCCAAGGCGGTGACAACACACCCGAATCTGTAGGCACAAAGGAAGCCCCTCTCAGCGTGGCAGATGCCAAGAACAAGGTGGGCAGCACTGGCTACGTCACAGGCTACATCGTTGGCTACGTTGACGGACAGAAGCTGGAAGATGGTGCGAAGTTTGAACCCGCCACAGAGTCACAGACAGAACTCCTGCTGGCCGATACACCCAACGAAACCAACCCTGCTAACACACTGCCCGTGCAGCTGCCAGTCGGTGCACTCCGCGACGCACTCAACCCATCGCTTGCCAACAACATCGGCCAGAAGGTCACACTCTACGGCTCCTTCGAGAACTATTTCGGTGTGCCAGGCATGAAGTCAACCACCTGGGCCGAAATGAACGGACAGACCTACGGCAAAGACCCCGATGCAACAGAAGAAATCGTCGGCACACCAACGGGTACAGGCACACAGGAAGACCCATTCAACGTGGCCGCCGTCTATGCCTTTGCAGCAGCCGGAAACTACTCTAACAGCAACCCCTCGAAGGAAGTCTATGTGAAGGGCATCGTTTCGCAAGTGGCCGACCTCAACACCAAATACAACGAGCTGAACTACTACATCTCCGACGATGGCACTACGGCAGGTCAGTTCTATGTCTATAACGGCTATGGACTCAACGGAGAAGCCATCAATTCGACCGAGTATCTGAAGGTGGGCGATGTCGTGCTCATCTGCGGAAAAATTACTACATACAACGGCACGCATGAGTTCACCTACGGCAGCAAAATCATCTCGCTCAACGGCAATGGAGAAGGCGGCGGCGACACACCGAACCCACCGGCCCCGACTGGCAACTGGACACGCGAAGCCGACACAGGTTTTGTCAACTTCATCAACACCCTGCGCACAGCCAGCAACCGAACCACTACCCTCGTACTGGCCGACCTGCAGCTGGAGAACGCACAAGAGCCTGGCATACTCTACTTCCCCGACCAGACTGAACTCTCCTTCGAGGCTGGCAGCAACAAGAACGCGCCCAAATACTACACCGCAAGCAACGGCGTGCGCGTCTATGCCAACAACAACGTCATCATCAAGGCCAACTCACCTATCGCCCGGATTGAAATGGAGTGCGACGTTTATACTGCACAGGACGGCAAGCAAACCAGCTACGTGGGCAACAGCACCACAACCATAGCTGAGGAAAACAACACCATAACCATTTGCAACGCAGCCCCCGATGCAGGTACACAGCTCCGCATCAAGGTCATTACCATCACTTATGCTGAATAATAACAAAACCTTATCCATGGTGGCACTCATTATGCTGAGTGCCACCATTTTGCTCTCTTGCGGCAAGGACGACACCAACACAGGCAACAGCCAGCCCTCTGGCAACGGCGGTAGCAGCGGTGGCGGCAGCAGCCATTACTCAGCCGACAACCGCAATGCCAACACCAACACTGGCGACTCCTCCGTCGAGGGCTACGAAATTCCACGGCTCAACCCACACTACGACTACATTTGCCACCGTCTCACGGGCGGCGATGTCAACTTCTGCCTGGAGTACGACAAAGACCAAATGCACCCCCGCTGGGTGGCCTACACCTACACCACCAAGAACGCCCAGAAAAATGCGCCCACACGCACCGATGCCTGGAGTCCCGAACCCTTCTACGACGCACAGAAGCAATACCAGTTGGCCACAGGCACCTTCCCCGGCTATACCCGTGGCCACCTCGTGGGCAGTGCCGAGCGATACTACTCCACCGAGGCCAACGAGCAGACCTTCTACATGAGCAACATGTCGCCACAACTCTTCGCCTTCAACAGCGACTACTGGGGCGAAATCGAAGACAAGGCACGCGACATCTGGGGACGTGGAGTCATCGACCAGCGGTCCAGCTTCTACGGCGGCACACTCTACATCGTCAAGGGCGGAGCCACCCACCGCGAAGACTACATCCTGGAGCGCATCAACGTGAAGAACACTCTGGGCCAGACCGTGAAGATGGTCGTGCCCCGCTACTACTTCATGGCCTGCCTCTTCATCTCCACCTCCGGCGAAGCCAAAGCCATCGGCTTCTGGATGGAACACAAAGACTACCACCTCAACACCAAGGACTCTGCAGCCATGCAGAACCTACGCCGCTCAGCCGTCCGCACCATCGACGAACTCGAACAGCTCACCGGCCTCGACTTCTTCTGCAACCTCACCGACGTTGTGGAGGATGCCGTAGAGTCCAAATACGACCTTGCCGCCTGGCCTGGTCTATAAAACCCACATTTTGAATATGAACATCGACATCCGACAAGACTGCAACGGCATGACCCTCATGCTTGCAGGACGGCTCGACACTGCGACTGCGACACAGGCCAGTGCAGCCATTGACCAAGCACTGACAACGACTGCCAGCGGCACAGACTGCCGCCTGACGTGCGATGCAGAACAGCTGGAATACATCTCCAGTTCGGGACTGCGCATACTGCTCAGCCTGGCACGACGCTACAAGGATTTCCGCATCGTCGAGGCACAGCCAGCGGTGTATGAGGTGCTGGAAACTACGGGCTTCACAAAGATGATGGCGGTGGAGCGTGCCCTGCGACGACTGAGCGTGGAGGGCTGCCAGGTCATCGGTGTGGGAGGTGTCGGCACGGTCTATCGACTGGACGGCGACACTATCATCAAGGTGTTTCGTGAGGGGACAACACTCGACGAGGTGCGCCGCGAAATCAACATGTCGAAGGAGGCTTTTGTGCTAGGAATGCCCACAGCCATCTCTTTCGATGTGGTGCGCGTGGGTGAACAGTTTGGCCTGGTCTATGAACTGCTGGAGGCCGACACACTGAGTGCGTGCATTGCGCGTGAGCCGGAGCGCATCGACGAGTTTGCCAAGAAGTATGCCGACCTGTTCCGCCAAATGCACGACATCGAGGTGCCACAAGGGGGCGGTGTGCCCTGCGCCATGGAGCGGGAGATGCAGCAGATTCGCCATATACGTCGCTACTTTCCGCAGGAAAGCATTGACCTGATGCTGCACATCGTGGATGCCATCCCAGAGGCGAACCGCCTACTCCATCTGGATTTGCAGACAAAGAACGCCATGGTGCAAAACGGCGAACTGATGCTGATTGACATGGGCGAAGTGGGCTACGGCCATCCGATGCTCGACCTGGGCCATGCCTATTCGGCCATGGTGACGCTGGTGGGCGACTACGACCAAATCATCGGGAAGCCCCGTCAGCAGGGAATGGACCTGTGGCAACGTGCCATCGACTACTATCTGGAAGGACTGCCTACCGAAGTTGCAGCACAGCGCAAGGCACAGATTGAAGTGGTGTCGTGTGTGCGCAATTTCAGCTGGCTCGCACTGTCCGACTCCTTCCCTGAGGCTGTTATCAATACGTGCAAGAATCTTTTTGATGAACGTATCGGACGGCGGAAGGATTACATCCTGGATGTCTGCAAGACGTTCAAGGAATGGACTGCGTAAGGGTCAGAAAAACAGTTTCCAGAAGCTGGAAAGAATGTAGCGATTGGAGAAATGTGCGTTGAAAGTGTGGTGATAGTCGGCTGTGAAACCCAACAGATAGTTGCGGCTGGAGAGTAGCTCCATGTCAATGCCAAAGCCGAGCGAGAAACGGGTTTGGTCGGGAAGATAGAACGAAGTGGAAGTTGTGCGCTGGAAGAACTGGCAGGATGTGGTGCGGCGAAGACCTATAAGGGGACGGAAACCCATGCGTGAGGTCGAACTGAGAGGTGTGGAGAAGTGGGCAGCAAGGTCGGCATGATAGATATACAGACGGTCGCCGGTGAAGGGAGCCGTGATGTCGTTGCCGGCAAAGGTGGTCACCTTGGCTGTGGAAGTAGCGGCCTGCAATATGGCATCGATGGAGAAGTTGGGATTCAGGTAGTAATTAAGTTCTAAGCCTGCGGAGAATGCGGCTGAAGTTTTAATCTGTGCTTCGTCCGAAGCGGAGGCAAGTGTGACTGTGCGGTCGCCCACCTCGGTGCCGGAGAGGAATTTCAGACCCGTGGGATTGTCGATGAAACGGATGGTGCGCAGGAGGTCTTTGCGCCGCAGTTCAATGCGGTTGACACCTTGTGCACCATAGATTTGGTCGGAAATGAAATAAGCTAAATTTGTTGACACAAGGCCAACGCTGGCTCCCAGGAAGATGTCGTTTGCCCAGTGGCGATTGTGGTAGAGCCGCAGGGCTTGTGTGGCTGTAGCACAAGTGTAACTGCCAAGTGTAATCCATGGCGAATGATGACCAAATTCGCGGCTCAGGATGGCAGCTGAGGCAAAGGCTAAGGCTGCATGGCCAGAGGGAAATGCGTGGTTAGTGTGTCGGTCGGGCGACTGTTCGTTAACAGCTTGGTTCAGCCCCAATGTGATGCCGGCTGTCAAAGCCACCGAGAGAGCCGAGGCTGTGGCCATGCGGCGCAGACTGCTGCGCGACTCCAGTCCTGCAGCACGCAGTACCCAGGCTGTAGCCAGCGGTGCAGCAGCGGGCAGGTAGTCGAGCGTGTGGGCAGAGGAAGAAAAGGTACGGAAGGTGGCTGGCACATTGTGGTAGCTGCGCTCGGTAAAGGTCATAATGACGCTGCGCACGAGGGGCAGCACGCCTTCTGTGGAGAATTGCATTTCTTCCTTGAGCCGCAGGTCTTCGTAGCGTTTGATGAGGAACTGGGCTGCCTGTTGCACCTTTTCGGCCTCCATCAGAGAGTCGAGCGTGGCCAGATAGGTGCTGTCAAGCGGTTGCTGTTGCTGGGCGTAGAGAGGTTCACAATGCACAATGCATAATGCACAATGCACAATTAACAATGCACAATTCACAATTTGAGTATGTATAGCAGACTTTATTGGCAATCGAAGTTTCATACTCAAATTGTGAATTGTTAATTGTGCGGTTATGCGGTTGTACGGTCGCTTTGCTTAACGGTTGTGTGGTCACAAACCATATAACCGTACAACCGCATAACCGCAAAGAACTGAATTATTTTGCAGAATAATACTTCTTGTAAGGCTTAGCCTTCTCTAACTGGTTGGAGTTGTTGTAGAGAATGTAAAGTGCTTCACCCCAATACTCTGGGCTGTCGGGATATTTCTGCTCCAGCTGTGCAAACATGTCGATGGCGTGCTGGGTGTCCTCCTTTTTGTTTGTGGTGAGGGCATTCTGCCAAGCACACTTGGCGGGCATGGTGATAGCCTCGGTCTCGTTGGGATACTTTTCCACTGCTTCCTGGAATGTCTGCTCGGCCTTCTTGTAGTCTTTCTGGTCGAAGTAGATCTGACCTTCCATCAGGTAGGCACGCACGGTGTTGTCGTTGTCGGGCAGGTTCTGCTTGATGAGCTGAATGGTCTCCAGACAGGCTTTCTTGTCGTTGTGGTACTGGTCCTGCATCAACATGATGGCAATGTTGGCATAGACAGGTTCTGAGGGTGCAAGGCTGGCGAGACCCTTCTTCAGGTATTCCACATACTTGTCGTGGTTCTTGTCCTTGAAGCGCATAGCAAGTGCCTGGTAAGCAGTGGACTCAAACTTTGTGCCCACCAGTTCTGCGTAGGCAGCTTCCACTTCGGCATCGGTGGAAGTCTTTAGGTTGGACAGTGACTGTGCCAGGAAAGCCTTGGAGTAGCTAATCCAGTCAGCCTTGGAGGGGTTTTCAAAGTCGCTCATAAGGTGCGACTTAGCCAGTCCGTTGTAAGCAACAGTGGCATACTTAACTCCCTGCTTTACTTCTTCTTGGTTGTCTGAGCTGGAAAGCCCCTGTGCAGCCTGTAGGCAGACGAGCAGCGGGTTGGCTCCCATCTGCTGGTAACGCTTGTGCTGTGCCTGGGCTTCTTCGGGCTTCTTGGCCTGCTGCTGATAGAGGTTGTCGAAGGTCATGCAGTAGTTGGCAGTGTTGTAGGCAGCCTCCAGGAGCAGTGGCTTGCGGCTCTCGTCGGCCTTGGCCTCCACGTCATACTTCAGGTAGTACTGATACTCGATGTCAGCAGCCACCTGCCATGTGTGGGCATCGTCCTTAGTGTACTGGTTGGTCAGTGCGGGCTTTATCATTTCGCGGGCGGGGTCCATCTTCTCGAAGTTGGTCTCTTTTCTGCCGCTCTGCTCGTTCTTGACTGCACCGTTGTAGGTGGATTGTGCTTTTTTCACTACGGATTGGGCTTCCTTCATGGCAGCCTTTTCCTCCTTTGTCATTTGTGCATTTGCAGTCATTGCTGCAAGGAGTGCACATGCAAGAATGATTTTTTTCATGACTTCATTATATATTTAAAGGTTTGAGTTTTGTGTTTCTTCAGTTGTCTCGGTGTCGGTCGTGGGCGTAACGGGGTTGCCGTCAGCATCGAGTTCTTCTTCCAGTTCGGGTTCTTCGTGTTCCACAACACAGACGCTGCTGATGACGTCGTTGCGCTTCTGTATGTCGATAATCTTCACGCCCTGTGTGAGACGGCCCGACTGCTTGATGTCCTCCACTGCCACACGGATGGTAATGCCCGACTTGTTGATAATCATAATGTCCTTGTCGAGTGTCACCTTCTTGATGGCCACCAGTTTGCCTGTCTTCGGGGTGACGGCAATGGTCTTCACGCCCTTTCCGTTGCGGTTGGTGATGCGGTAGGTGTCGAGTGCGGAGCGTTTGCCCACGCCCTTTTCTGAGAGCACAAGGATGGTCGGCATTTCGGGCCATGCTTCGCGCTGGGCTTCCAGTGCTGCCTGACGCTCGTCTTCGTTCTCGATGGCTTCAATCTTCTCCATGATTTCGTCGAAGCCTTCGGGCTTGCGGATGGAAATCATGCCAATTACCTCGTCTTCGCCGTCCTCATCAAGACGAATGGCACGCACACCTGTGGCATTGCGGCCCATGTTGCGCACGGTCTGCTCGTTGAATCGGATGGCACGTCCGCCACGGTTGGCAATGATGATTTCGTCCTGGCCGTTGGTGAGCAGCACTTCGATGACACGGTCGCCCTCGTTGATGTTGATGGCATTGAGTCCGTTGCTGCGCGGACGTGAGTAGTCTTGCAGGCTGGTCTTCTTGATGATGCCGTTTTTGGTGCAGAAGACGATGTTGCGCGAGGCCACGTAGTCGGGGTCGTTGAATTTCTCGACACAGAGGATGGCCGTCACCTTGTCTTCCGACTCGATGTTGAGCAGGTTCTGGATGGCACGTCCCTTGAAGGTCTTTCCGCCTTCGGGAATCTCGTAGCCACGCATCCAGAAGCAGCGTCCCTTCTGGGTAAAGAAGAGCAGCGTGTTGTGGGTGTTGGCCGTGTAGATGTTCTCGATGAAGTCGCTGTCGCGAGTGGAGCCGCCCTTCACGCCGATGCCGCCACGACCCTGTGCACGAAATTCGCTCAGCGGTGTGCGCTTGATGTAGCCCAAGTGACTGACGGTGATGACTACCGGCACATTGGGATAAAAGTCTTCGGGGTTGAAGTTCTCGCTGGCTGTGTAGTCGATGTAGGTGCGACGCTCGTCGTTGAATTTCTCTTTTACTTCAATCAATTCGTCCTTCATCACCTTCTTGCAGAGTTCGGGGTCGTCCAGAATCTGCTGCAAGTAGCTGATGAGCTTCAGCAGGTCTTCATACTCGGCGTGGAGTTCATCCACACGCAGACCCGTCAGCTGGCTGAGGCGCATATCGACGATGGCCTTCGACTGCAGTTCGTCCAGATTGAACCGCTCCTCCAGTCCGCGCTGTGCATCGCTGGGTGTGCGCGAGGCGCGGATGATGTGCACCACTTCGTCGATGTTGTCGCAAGCAATGATGAGTCCCTCCAGAATGTGGGCACGAGCCTCAGCTTTCCGCTTTTCAAACTGTGTGCGGCGTATGGTCACGTCGTGGCGGTGGTCCACAAAGCACTGGATGCAGTCGCGCAGTGAGAGCTGCTTCGGACGCTTGTTGACGATGGCAATGCTGTTCACCGAGAAGCTCGACTGCAACTCTGTGAGTTTATAGAGTTTGTTCAGAATGACATTGGCATTGGCATCGCGCTTCACATCAATCACAATGCGCATACCCTCGCGGTCCGACTCGTCGTTCACGTTGCTGATGCCGTCAATCTTCTTTTCGTTCACCAGGTCTGCAATCTTCTTGATGAGTTCAGACTTGTTGACGTTATAGGGAATTTCGTTGACAATAATCTTGTCGTGCTGGCCGTCGTTCTCAATCTCCGTCTTAGAGCGGACCACGATGCGTCCACGCCCCGTTTCGTAGGCTTCACGCACACCGTCGATGCCGCAGATGATGCCGCCCGTGGGGAAGTCGGGAGCCTTGACATACTGCATCAGCTCCAGGCTGGTCAGTTCGGGATTGTCGATGAAGGCCACGCAGCCATCAATGACTTCACCCAAGTTGTGGGTAGGGATATTCGTGGCCATACCCACGGCGATACCCGTGGCACCATTCACCAGCAGGTTGGGAATGCGGGTAGGCAGGACGGTAGGCTCCTTCTGCGAGTTGTCGAAGTTGTCCTCCATGTCCACCGTTTCCTTCTCGATGTCCTGGAGCATGGCCTCGCCAATCTTGGAAAGGCGTGCCTCGGTGTAACGCATGGCGGCTGCACCGTCACCATCGACCGACCCGAAGTTTCCCTGCCCATCGACCAGCGTATAGCGCATGGCCCAGGGCTGAGCCAGACGCACCAGCGCGCCATATACCGAAGAATCGCCGTGCGGGTGCAGGTGTCCCAGCACGTCACCGACGATGCGGGCACATTTTCTGGTAGGTTTATCCGAAGTGATGCCGTTCTCGTCCATGCTGAACAGGATGCGGCGGTGAACGGGCTTGAAGCCGTCGCGGACATCGGGCAGCGCACGGGCCACAATCACCGACATGGAGTAGTCAATGTACGACTGCTTCATCGTCTGGTTGATGTCCACTTTAATAATTCTATCTTGATCTTCCATTTATAATTTATAGTTTTAACATCTTTATTCTCAAAAAAAAAATCAAACAAGCATCAGTATAGCATCATCAAGATTGATAGTTTCAACTCGTGGAAAGTCTAAATGCTTCATTACATTATAGTGATGGTCTTCTGTAACAATAAATTTTGCATTTGCGGCAACAGCACAATCCACAAACTTATTATCATCTGGGTCTGATGTAATCACCTGAAATTTGTACCACGGTGTAATAAACTGGGTATAAGGGTTATTTGTTATGACTTCTATAGCCAGTGAAGCAAAAGCCGTACTTGCCTTGCGCTCCAATATTTCTGCATATTCTTCCAATATTTCGTTAGAAACACATAAAATATTGCGACCATCAAGAAAAGATTTCCATAGTTCGTGATACCTGCTCCTACGAGCAATACATTGTATCAAACTGTTAGTGTCAAGTACTAATCTTGCCATAGTCAGCTTCCTCAACAATGTGCATGAAAATCTTCGTAACGCAATTCATCAAGCCGTTTTTGGTCTAATATGCCCTCATTCCACAATCGGTCAGACTCTTCATCGAGCTTTGACTGAAAATGGCGTGTAAGCACATCTTGGATTTCAAGAGCATACTTTTCACTATTGTTGAAAGAAAAAATCTTCAACAAATGCATTTGCGTAGGATTTAATGTAGCTGATTCCATTATTATCTTTATTCCGATTTGCTTGCAAAGATACACTTTTTTTCACGATAACAAGCCACAGTTTTAGCTAAAAAACGCAAAAACAGGGCTAAAAGGGGGCAATTTTGCACGCAGAAAGCAAAATCGGGGTACCCTCGGTGGCACAGGCAGAATGCAGTAGAAGAGAAAAGAGAGGCCGTAACGACGCTGCCGCACAAAAAAAGCACAGCCAAAACAATGGCACGAGTAGCATTGTTCCGGCTGCGCATCCCCTTTTCATTTGGAGAGGAAGCGATTCTTCCAGCGATTTTATTCAAAAAATAGACAAAGCTGTTCGGGAAGAAGCTGTTCCTCTTCCTTCCCCTTCTGCAACATTAACATAGTCAATATGCTCATTGTCTATTATAACTGTTACCTGTTCATCTTCAGTCCCAGCACACGCCAGAACTCATCGGGCAAGCACACATTCTCCATGCGCACACAGGGCTTGAACAGCGGCGCAATCTCACTGACGGAATATCCGGCAATGCCGCAGCCCACGCGAGTAACCAGGAAGCGCAGTTCCGGGTGTATTATAGCAAAGGTCGTGAAACGCTCCACCGCATCTTTCAGGTTTTTCATGCCCTCCATCGTGGGGATGGCATAGCTCTGTCCCTGCAGACCTTCGCCCTGCCCCCAGACTGCACCAAACTCGCGCATGGCAAAAGCAGCTGCACCGCCGCCATGATGTCCGTCAGCATTACTGCCAAAGACGAAAATCTCGTTTGCCTCCAGCTTCGTAATCCGCTCAGGCGTTACCCTGTCAGCATAATACGTATGGGCAAACTCCTGCATGCGCTCAATCTTCTCGCTCCGCGACATACAACAATCTGGCTCATTGTACATCTCGTTCATCCTCCTGTAATAATGAAGCTTTGCCGAACTGTCACGATCCCAGGTAGAGTTGGTCCCGATATCGTCGTGGCTGAACTCCACCACATTCTCGATGGAAAGCAAATCGGTCACCTCCTTCACATTGTGAGCAGAACCCATGTAGGAGAACGACCAGCCCAGTTCCTTCAGGTACTCAATCTTCTCGCGCAAACGCTCAGCCGTCCAGATGCGGGACGAATTTTCCATGCCGTCGGTCAGTACCGTAACCACAGCCGTAGCATCTTCATCAAACCCGATGCGCCGACGCAAGGCAGTCAAAGACTCGCCCATTGCATCATACAGCGGCGTACACCCGTTGGGCATATAGTCCTTAAACTCCCCTACCTCGTCGATGGGCACACAGTCCATGATGGTCCGCACATCGGGCCTGTTGTTTCCCGAATCAAACAAAACCAGCGTCAGCCAATGCTTCTGCGTCTCCCTGAACTCATTCTGAGCCATGCGGATGGTATTGATTGTCTCGTTAACGCCCGACAGCGTTGACTCGCGCAGATGGGTCATCGACCCGCTCTCGTCCACAATAATCAGATTATAGATGTGCGCCTTGCCATTTCCTACCGCCTCTTGCTTCTTAGGCTCGTCCTTCGGCTGAGCCTGGTTGTCCTTGGGCTGTGCCTGGTTGTCCTTGGGCTGTGCCGGTTCATTCTTCGGCTCAGCCTCCACGTTGTTCACTACTGGACTCTTCACTTCTTTCTTTGACCTACGGCCAAACAGCATTGAAAAAATACTCATAACAAAAAAATTTTTTAAGGGGTTTTACATTCATTGAGTCAAGCGCCGGCCCTTTTCTATCAAAAGCCACTCACTTTTTTTTCTTTCACCAATCTGGCCGGGAACGCACAGCCCACAAGCAACGCCCAGCCATCATTGCGTAAGAATTACGCCGCAAAGATACACCAAGCATTTCATTCCACCAAATATTATTGCGTATTTTTTACACGTTTTGCTAAAAAAGATTTGAAAACGCCAAAGAATAGAAGTTGTCCCCCAACAATAATTATCTGATTTACACCTCTATCTTTTTAATCACCTTGGCAGGAACACCACCAACAATGGTATTCGGCTCAACGTCTTTTGTCACTACAGCACCTGCGGCTACTACAGCACCATCGCCTATAGTCACGCCAGCCAAAACAGTTGCATTGGCTCCTATCCAGACGTTCTTACCAATGTGGATGGGAGCATAGCTCATGCTCTGACGCTTGGCTGGGTCAAGGTCGTGGTTGATGGTGGCCAGCACAACGTTGTGACCAATGAGTGCGCCTTCGTCGATGGTTATGCCGCCTTGATCCTGGAACTTGCACCCCATGTTGATGAATACTCTTTCGCCAACGACAGTGTTTTTACCGCAGTCGGTGTGAAACGGTGGAAACATCCCAACCGTCTTGGGAATCTCTCGCCCCCATAGTTGCTCCAACAAATCGTGCAATTGCTCTGGAGCATGATACTTGCCGTTAATCTCTGCCGTTATCTTCAGTGCCTCCTGTGACAACTGATGAAACATCATGTGAACATCGGAGCCTCCAACGACAGGTTTTCCCGATGCCATGTAGTCACGAAACTCTTGTATTGTCATTGTCTTTTGATTTTCTATGTTTAGTGTATTTGTAAACTGCCCATGTAGGTAGAACGACCAATAGCAACAAGGTTATCTATGCCCATGTGCCTAATCCGAATGTTTGCCATCATCAAACAGTCTGTTCGCTAAATTCCTAATTACCGCTACATGATTAATGGTTGGGCCATACGGTCAAAATCATCAATCGGGATGGGACGGAAGCTGCGGACAAGGGCGATGACATCCACCTGCCGGATGAGAGTGTAGGTGCCATCTTCGAGACGGACAGTGATGTTGCAGAAATCTTCATAACTCCATCTCTGCTCAACGATGGTATGTCCTTCGGCTAATCTGTCGGAAATCAAATAATAGGAATGAATGCAGACATGCCAGTCCTTGAAACCAACTTTCTCCACATAAAAATCTTCTCCATCCAGACGGACAATCTCGCTTTTCAGAAGTTTGCCTTCCTGCATGATTCTTTTAGGCTTCTTTTGTCTCATATTGACAAGGATGGCTGCAACGACAAAAATAGCCGCGAGCGACAAAAACCATAAAATCCAGCTCATACAGATGAAGTTTCGAACAATTATCTATAAATTCCTGATTTATCTATTAGCATTTTATAAATCCCTGTTCAGCACTTCGCTGACTTCTGGTATTTCGGGCTGTGGCTGCCATCTGCTCATCAGTTCACAGACCACTACGCCCTCCGCATTCGTCAGCGTATGGAGGTAACTACCATCATCTATGTGAGACATGTGGCAAGTTAGAGTTTCATCAAGATAGGTCTCATGCAGCCAGTGGACGATGACGGATGTCAATGTCTGCGAAGCCAGCACTTCATCGGGCATGGTCAGCAGGGCAATAGTGACATAGCTGCGATTGCTGACGTGGAAATTGAAGTCCAAGTCAAGACGGGTGGCACGATGTTCCATCTGCATGTCGCATGACTGCGGTTTCGGAAACCGCACCTTCTTATGGCTGGCAGTCATCAGCTCTTGTACAACCGTCAGCTTGTCGGCAAGGAATTCGGTAGTCTCCAGTCGCTTGGTGTCTAAGTTGAGGATGTTCCACTGGCTTGTGCCGGAAGCTATTAACTGCTCGTTATCCTTACGGACAATGCGGAAATCGCAGTAGATGCGGAGTGAAGTCAGTTCGCTCACCCATAGCTCAACCGTGAAATCCTCCGACCAGTATGTAACCGTAGGCTGAACGTCAATCTGAACCTCCGTGATGACCCACATGCGGCGCTGCTTTACGATGTCAAAAGCTGCAACATCGTGAATGGTCATCAGCCGGGCGAAACAGTCTTGGAAGTACATCAGCATGGCATTAGGGGTAAGCCTGTACAATGGCGTAATGTCAGATGCCGTTGCTGTGTAAGTGTGTCTGTATTTTCCTTCTGTAATCATTCTCTTAAGTAGAAAACAGTTGTTATTCTTTCTCGCTGTCGCAGTGCCCGCCGCAGTCGTCTGACGGGGGCAAAAAAACAGACCGATATATATTCCACAGCGGTTCATTCTCCCGACCGTGGGGGAAGTCCACTGCCGGGGGGAGAGAACTGCGGGAGGGAGGTGGGAGTGCAGTGCTGCGGCGGTGGGAGTGCAGTGCTACTGCGGTGGGAGTGCTGTGGGGCGGCTGCGGGAGTGCAGTGGGGCACTACTGCAAGAGTTGTGTGAAGGCGGGGGGAAAGGGTGTCTCGAACTTGAGTAATTCGCCCGTGACGGGGTGGCGAAAGGCGAGGCGGAAGGCGTGGAGGCAGATGCGATGGAGGGGGTCGGTCTGTGCGCCGTACTTGTAGTCGCCGGCAATGCTGTGGTGGAGGTCCTGCATGTGGACGCGGATTTGGTTCTTGCGGCCTGTGTCGAGCTTGAGTTCCACGAGGCTGTAGCCGCCCCCGCGCTTGAGGGTGTGGTAGTGGGTGATGGCGCGCTTGCCGCCGTTGTCGGTGACGCTGGAGTGGACGATGAACATGCGGTCGTCGGTGAGCCAGCTGCTCACGGTGCCGCTGTTTTGCTCCATGTCGCCCTCGCAGACGGCTATGTAGCGGCGGTCGGTGATGAGTTCCTGCCAGTTGTCGGTGAGGGTTTGCTGGATGTCGCGACGCTTGGCGAAGAGCAGGAGGCCAGAGGTCTGGCGGTCGAGGCAGTGGACGGTGTGGACGGCGAAGCTGCGGTTGGTGCGCTTCACGTATTCGTCGAGGATGTCCTTGACGGTCTGTGCCTTGTTGCCGGGCTGGGTGTTGGTGAGGATGCCGTTGGCCTTCTCGACGACGAGGATGAAGGGGTCTTCATAGACGAGTCGCACCCAGCGGCTGGCGAGTTCGTGTTTGTGTCGGCGGTTGCCTATCTGCACGAGTTGTCCGGGCCGCAGGGGGGTGTTGAACTGGGTGGTGATTTTCTTGTCCACATAGACCATGCGCTGGCTGAGGAGTTCTTTGGCGCGGGTGCGCGAAATGCCGTGGATGGCGGTCATAAGGAAGGGCAAGAGTTCGGTGACTTCACGCACGGGGTAGTCGGTGTATCGGTTGGCAACTTTTTGGTCGAAGTAGGTGCTCATGGGGAATCTATTTGTTTTTAACTTTCAACTTATCTTCTCTCTGCCAGAATGATTTTAACTTTTAATTTTTAACTTTTAACTCCTCCGCTGCAGGAGGACTACGTTCTCGACGTGCTGTGTGTGGGGAAACATATCGACGGGCTGGACGGCTTCCACGCTGTAGTCGGGGTCGAGCAGTTGCAAGTCGCGGGCTTGGGTGGCTGGGTTGCAGCTGACATAGACAATGCGCCGGGGGGCGGCAAAGAGGATGGTGTCGATAACGTCCTGGTGCATTCCGGCGCGTGGGGGGTCGGTGATGATGACGTCGGGACGGCCATGGCGGTCGATGAAGTCTCGGTTGAGGATGTCCTTCATGTCGCCGGCATAGAAGAGTGTGTTGTCTATCTGGTTGAGCTGTGAGTTGATGCGTGCGTCGTCGATGGCTTCGGGCACGTATTCTATGCCGATGACCTGACGGGTCCTTCGAGCTACGAAGTTGGCGATGGTGCCTGTGCCGGTGTAGAGGTCATAGACGAGTTCCTGGCCCGTGAGCTGTGCGAAGTCCCTGGCCACACGGTACAGCTCGTAGGCTTGTTCGGTGTTGGTCTGGTAGAACGACTTGGGACCCACCTTGAAGCGCAGTCCCTCCATCTGTTCGTAGATGTGGTCGGTGCCCCGGAAGCAGTGCACGGTCTGGTCGGCAAAGGTGTCGTTGGCCTTGTGGTTATCCACGTAGAGCAGGGAGGTAATCTGGGGGAACTGGTCGCTGAGGGCCTGCAGCAGGGCGTTGGCTTCGGTGCGGTCGGCTTCGTCCTCCATGCGGAACTGGATGAGCAGCATGAGTTCGCCCGTGTTGCTGCCCCTCACCATCATGCTTCGCAGCAGTCCCCGGTTTTCGCGCAGGTCGTAGAAGCTGAGCCTGTGCTGGAGGGCGTAGGAGCGGATGAAGTTGCGGATTTGGTTCTGCGTGTCGTCCATGAGGTGGCACTCGGTGATGTCGAGCACCTTGTCGAATGCGCCGGCGATGTGGAATCCCACGGCATCCATCACGTCGTAGCGGATGTCCTGGCTGACTTCCTCCTCGGTGAGCCAGCGTTTGTTGGAGAAGCCAAACTCCAGCTTGTTCCTGTATTCGCGTGTCTTCTGGCTGCCCAGGATGGGGCGGAAGGGGGGAAGCTCCACCTTGCCGATGCGGGTGAGGTTGTCATAGACCTGCTGCTGCTTGGCCTTGAGCTGCTCGGCGTACTGGAGGCACTGCCACTTGCAGCCGCCGCACACGCCGTAGTGTGGGCAGAAGGGCTGGGCGCGCAGGGGCGAGCGGCGGTGGAACTTCACGGCCACGGCCTCCATGTAGTTGGCTTTCTTGCGCTTCACTTGCAGGTCAACCACGTCGCCAGGCACTACGTAGGGCACGAAGACCACGCGGTCGTCCACCCGTGCGAGGGCTTTCCCCTCGGCTGCTATGGCGGAAATCTCCACCTCTGTGAGCAGGGGCAGTTTCTTCTTTTTTCTCATTTCTTCTTGGGTATAATCGTTTCAATCTCGGCATCCTCCGTCCGGCAGATTTTCCTGCGCAGGGGGAAGGGCAGCAAGCAGTCGGCCAGCACGATGGAGAGCAGGTAGTTGATGACGAAGAGCACGGCGTAGAACTTCCAGTGCAGTCCGTCGGGCAGGCTGACAGTGTCGCCCGTCTGCTGCGATGTGGCGATGGCCATCTTGATGACGCGAATGGCTATCTGCGGCACTGACACCATGAAGCAGACAAAGCCGTAGAAGAGCAGACAAGTGACTGTGAGCGAGAGGAATGTGCGGAAGTGGCGGAAGTAATACTTCAGTGCCTTCAACCACACCTTGGGGTTGAGCGCGGTGAGCACGTTGCGGGCTGCTGCCCGATAGACACTGGGCATACGCTGTGCCCCTACCTCGAAGCCCCGCTCCTTCACATCGAGCAGACGGAACATGATGCCTTGCAGGAAGCAGAAGGGCACGATGGCCGCCCAGGGAACCCACGTGAGGCAGGCGGCCAGCAGCAGCATCACGGGCAGGCTGATGCGCAGCGTGTAGAGGAAATGGCCGCTCAGGAAGCTGATGGCTTCCGAAATACATCTGATGTTCTTTTTCATGCGTGAATGTTGATTCTCCAGCCGCCGAAAGAGTGGTTTTTCGCCATGCCGGAAACATTTTTGAGTAAAAGTTCGGCAAAATTACAAGGTTTTTATTAGCTTTGCAAAAATTTTAAGTTTGTTTAATTATATTGCTGTCCGATAAAAGTGCGAAGTAGTATAGATTCCATAAAAATAGGGGGCCAGACCTGAGCCTTTCCCCCAAGATTTTGTAATTTTGCAGCGACCAAACAACAAAACTTACAAAATCATGGACAAAGGTACAACAAA
>JAFTEV010000100.1 GCA_017453465.1 Bacteroidaceae bacterium
CGTGGACACCACAAAGAAGCACAATAACTCTCCGTATGCTGCTATCCGCGCTTTATTCTCAGCACGGACCACGGCAGCATGGCTAATCGCTGAATCGTTACATTTAAAAAGTTAAAAGTTCAAAGTTAAAAATTACAATGCCATGCGGAGTGTTCATATACTGCGCAAGCAATTTTAAATTTTAACTTTTAACTTTTAACTAAAAGCGCGTGGGGCTTTACAGCTGTGGACCAGCAGCAACGAGTGCCTTGCCAGCTTCGTTAGTTGTGTATTTGTTGAAGTTCTTGATGAAGCGGCCTGCGAGGTCCTTAGCCTTCTCTTCCCAAACAGATGCGTCAGCGTAAGTGTCGCGTGGGTCGAGGATGGCAGGATTTACGTTTGGCAGGGCTGTTGGCACTTCAAAGTCGAAGTAAGGAATCTTCTTCGTCTCAGCCTTGAGGATAGAGCCGTCGAGGATAGCGTCGATGATGCCGCGTGTGTCTGGAATAGAGATACGCTTGCCTGTGCCGTTCCAACCTGTGTTGACGAGGTAAGCCTTGGCACCGCTCTTCTGCATCTTCTTCACGAGTTCTTCTGCATACTTGGTTGGGTGCAGTTCGAGGAATGCCTGACCGAAGCAAGCAGAGAATGTTGGAGTTGGCTCAGTGATGCCGCGCTCTGTACCTGCCAGCTTTGCAGTGAAGCCAGAGAGGAAGTAGTACTGAGTCTGCTCTGGAGTGAGGATAGACACTGGAGGCAGTACGCCGAATGCGTCAGCAGAGAGGAAGATGACGTTCTTGGCTGCTGGGCCTGCGCTCTTGCCGTTTACCTTCTTCACGATGTTGGTGATGTGCTCGATGGGGTAGCTTACGCGAGTGTTCTCGGTCACGCTCTTGTCGGCGAAGTCGATTTTGCCAGCCTCGTCAACAGTGACGTTCTCAAGCAGTGCGTTGCGCTTGATGGCACCGTAGATGTCGGGTTCGTTCTCCTTCGAGAGGTTGATGACCTTGGCGTAGCAACCGCCTTCGAGGTTGAACACGCCTTCGTCGTCCCATCCGTGCTCGTCGTCGCCGATGAGCAGACGCTTCGGGTCGGTAGAGAGTGTTGTCTTGCCTGTGCCTGAGAGACCGAAGAAGATGGCAGTGTTCTTGCCTTCCATGTCGGTGTTGGCAGAGCAGTGCATAGAGGCAATGCCCTTGAGAGGCAGGTAGTAGTTCTGCATAGAGAACATACCCTTCTTCATTTCGCCACCATACCAAGTATTGATGATGACCTGCTCGCGGCTCTTGGTGTTGAAGGCAACACAAGTCTCTGAATTCAGACCCAGTTCCTTGTAGTTCTCAACCTTAGCCTTGCTGGCGTTGTAGATAACAAAGTTTGGCTCGAAGTTAGCGAGTTCCTCCTTTGTTGGCTGGATGAACATGTTCTCAACGAAGTGAGCCTGCCATGCTACCTCCACGATGAAGCGGACAGCAAGACGAGTGGCTTCGTTGGCACCGCAGAATGCGTCAACCACGTAGAGCTGCTTGTTTGAGAGTTCCTTCTTGGCGATTTCCTTCACCTGTGCCCACACTTCTTCGCTCATGGGGTGGTTGTCGTTCTTGTAAGCCTCGCTGGTCCACCACACGTTGTTGTGGCTCTCGTCGTTGTCAACGATGTATTTGTCCTTAGGACTGCGACCAGTGAAGATACCAGTCATCACGTTTACTGCACCGAGTTCGGTCTCCTGGCCCTTTTCGTAGCCTTCGAGAGCGGGGTTGATTTCAGCCTTGTAGAGTTCCTCATAAGAGGGGTTGTGCGCAATCACTGTGCTGCCAGTGATGCCATACTTTGTCAAATCTAATGCCATAGTACTTTTTGTTTGTTAATATTGTGGTTTTACGTTTTATTTGGCTGCAAAGGTAGGAAAAAATGAAGAATGAAGAACGAAGAATAAGGATTTTTTAGTTTTATTTGGCTAAAAGGGGGCAAAATCAAAGCCGCACGTGCCAAAAGACGAAAAAGTTGTCATATAAAGTTGGCAATTGAAGATTGAAGATTGAAGATTGAGGATTATCTGCCTCTGTGCCTTCATTTTCAATTTTCAATCTTCAATCTATTTTTTAAACACCCACCTCAGCACGGTGAACTGCACAAGCATGGCCACCAGCATGACCAGGGGCGGAGCCACCAGCCGATGTACGCCCAGCCACAGGAAGAAGTTGAAGAGCACGATGTGGAGGCAGTAGTTCAGTCCGTGACTGCCAGCAAAGCCGAAGAAACGACGCCACGACGGACGGCGGCGAAACGTGAAATAGCTGGTCAAGAAGAAATTGCCCACAAAGCTGAGCACATAGCCAGCAGTGTAAGCCATGTTCAACGGTATCCAGCGTTGCAGGAGGAAGTAGATGCCGTAATGCACAGCGGCAGAAAACGTGCCGATGATGCAGAAACGCACAAACTGCATGAAGCGTTCATCCCGCCAGAGGCGTTCCGTCAAAGTCGTGATTGTCTTACAGTTCATGGAGCGATTTTTCTTGCAGGATTTCTTTTAAGCGCGGGCGAAACCCATCACTTCAATGGCAATGCGGAAGCCGCAGTTGAGGTCTATAGGTATCTTCTTGTTGTACATATCGCATTTAGTTTCCAAGGCTGTAGTCAATGGCACGGTTGATGTAATCTACAAAGGGCTTGGCTGTCTTGAACATTTCAGCCAAGCGACCGACCAGACACGGTGCCGTGATGAAATCATCCTCTGGCCGATACCACAGGCCAAAGCTCTTGAGCTTGTAGAAGGCAGCATCGGGTCCCTCTGACGGAAAACCGCGTGGCGTTCTTTTCAGCGAATCGGTGTAATTCATTTGCAGCCTGGGGTCAACACGAGACAAGATTTCGCGGAAGTCCCCCTCGCCCATCTGAATGTCTTCACGCAACACGGTAAGTGCAGCTGGCGGCAAGAAGTAGTTGCCCACAGCCACGATGTGTTCGCCGCCATCGGCCCCCATCTGGAAATAGTAACCATTGTAGCAGGAGTTTCTGCCGCCGCGAGCCACAAACATGCCAAAGTGGGTCTTATAGGGACTCTTGTCCTTCGCAAAACGAATGTCTCGGTAGATGCGAAACACACAGTCAGCAGGAGTCTGCCGACCAATGGTTTCGTCAAACGCGCCCACAGCTTCCAACAACTCTGCGGCCAACTCATCGACCGCCCGCTTGACTGCTTGATAGCGCGGCTTGTTGGCATGAAACCACTCCTTATTATTATTACATGACAATTCTGTCAGAAATGCCATGATTTCCCGTGTCTCCATTTGTCCTTATTTGTTTCTGGGCGGCAAATTTAGCCCTTTTTTCTGAAACAAACAGCATGGGAGGGTGAAAAAGATTGAAGATTGACTGATTGGACAATTGGACGATTTACAATTTGACAATTGACAATGCACAATCTTCCATTTTCAATCTCCAAATCTCCTTCTACCCACCATTTTAACTTTTAACTTTTAACTTTTAACTTAAAAAAGCATTACCTTTGCAAGCGAGAACGGTTTTTTGCGATTTTGCGGTTTTTGCGGTTATACGGTTGTACGATTATACGGTTGTACGGTTTGTCACCGCAAAACCGTAAAACCGTAAAGCGAAGCGACCGCAAAACCGTAAAAACGCAAAAACGCAAAAACAATGATGAATCAGAAAATCACACCTCCAGCCCAAGCCCTGCAGCGGCTCGCCGCCCTCTGTGCAAAGGCCGAATACTGCGGGGCCGACATCCAGCGCAAGCTGGCCCGCTGGCAACTCGATGCCGACCCCGACGCAGACCAGACTGCCAAGCAGCACATCCTTGACCGACTCGCGAAGGATGGTTACATCGACGAAGCCCGCTATGCCCATGCTTTCGTGCGCGACAAATTCCGCTACAACCACTGGGGACAGCAGCGCATTGCTCGCGAACTGCGTCTGCGCCGCATTCCCCAGACCCTCATCGACGATGCGCTGGAGGAAATCACGCCCCACGACGCGCTCCACACCCTCCGCCAGCTCGTCCAGCGCAAACGCTCCAGCGTGACAGGCCGAAGCCCCTACGAAATCAACCAGAAACTTATCCGCTACGCCCTCTCACGCGGATTCGACATGGACGACATCCTCCGTGTCGTGGGTCAGCCCACAGACGATGATTAGCCGACTGAAAGCCGAGTTCTCCGCTCTGCTCGACCTCATTTCGCCCCGCCGCTGCCTCGTCTGCCGACAGACGTTGGCCGAGAGCGAGCGGCACATCTGCGTGAAGTGCTACCTGGACCTGCCCCGCACCGGCTACCACAAGGCCCAGCACAGTTTCCTCGAAACCAACTATTGGGCCAAGATTCCCATCCACCGCGCAGCGGCCTACTTCTTCTACACAGAGCAGAACCGAGAGATTCTTTTTGGTTTCAAGTACCATCAGAAACCGCAAATTGGCCAGTACATGGGCCAGCTCATGGCCGAAGAAATCGTCAGCCAGTCCGACTTCTTCAGCGGCATCGACATCATCGTCCCCATCCCCCTGCACCCAGGCCGCCAGCGGCAACGCGGCTACAACCAGAGCCACTACATTGCCAAAGGCATCAGCCAGGTCACCCACATCCCCATCTGCGAAAAGGCCGTTGTCCGCACCATCGACAACGAAAGCCAAACCCACCTGCTACACACCCAGCGCAAAGACAATGTGGAGGGCATCTTCCGCTGTCTCCACCCCGAACTGCTACGCGGAAAACACATTCTGCTGGTCGATGATGTCATTACCACAGGGGCTACCACAGCCTCCTGCGCCCAAGCCGTCCTGCAAGCATTGGGCGAATATAACGAGCAGGGACTCAACACGACAGCCAGTGTCCAATTCAGCATTCTGGCTCTCGCCACAGCCACCTCACACCGCCAACCCATGGAGGCTGGAGATGGCTACACCTACGAAGCCACCTATACGGCGTAAAATCGTTAAAGAATCTTTATTCGCGTCGGGCAGAATTTGTCACACGTTTTTTTACGTCAATTTTCCAGCTCAAAATCAGCAGAAAACACAAACTGAAGGGCTTACGTAAAGAAACTGTCGGAATGGCGTAGGCAATGCGTCGCGCTCGCGTAGGCAATTGTTC
>JAFTEV010000101.1 GCA_017453465.1 Bacteroidaceae bacterium
GTTTGATTCTTAAGAATCGCACAATGATTCTTAAGAATCAAACAATGATTTACAAGAATCAAACAATGATTCTTAGTTTTATTGCCTATGCGGGCGCGATGATTCTGAAGTGAAAAAGAAAAATCTCAGCAAAATGGCAGGTTTTATTCTGCTGTGTGAGAGAAAATTCGTACCTTTGCGGGCAAACTGGAAAGGATTTTTGAATGATGGCAGACTACAAACTCATAGCACTGGACATTGACGGCACGCTGGCCAGGAACGACCGCACGGTGTCGCAGGTGACGATTGATACACTGGTGGAGGCACAGCGGCGGGGCGTGCGCGTGGTGATCGCTTCGGGACGGCCAACCTATGGCATTGCGCCCGTGGCCGACGCGCTGCGGCTGGCAGAGTTTGGCGGATTTGTTCTGGCTTTTAACGGAGGCGAAATCTGGAACTGGCAGACACGGGAATGTCTGTACAGCCACACGCTGCCCGACGAGGTCATCCCTATATTATATAATAGTACACGCGAGGCAGGACTGGAAATCATGACCTACTGCGGTGCACACATCATGACGGAACGGGCCAGCAACCGCTACATCCAGCTGTCTTCGGCTCGCAACGGGATGCAGGTGAGGCAGGTGGAGGACTTCTTGCAGGAGGTGGAGCGACCCCTGTCGAAGTGCATGATTGTAGGCGAACCGACAGAGGTGCAGCGGTTTGAACCTGTGCTGAAAGCGAAGTTGCAGGGCAGGGCAAATGCTTACCGCAGTGAGCCGTTCTATCTGGAAGTGGTGCCACAGGGCATTGACAAGGCGCAGTGTCTGGAGTTCCTGCTGGAGCGGCTGGGACTCGCGGCCAGTCAGCTCATGGCGTGCGGCGACGGCTACAACGATGTCTCCATGATTCGGCTGGCCGGCCTGGGCGTGGCAATGGGCAATGCGCAGGAGAGCATAAAGCAAGCCGCCGACTACATTACGTTGAGTAATGAAGCCGACGGCGTTGCCGATGCGGTGCGCAGGTTCTGCCTCAGTTAGGCCAGCGCGTTCTTCTTCTGTTTCTTGTGTTTTTTGTGCTTGGCGGCAGTGTTGGCGTCGTCCTTCTTGTGTTCGCCGCGCTTCTTCCACTTGCCGTCGCCCTTCTTGGGAGCAAAGTTGCGCAGGGCGCGCATATTGAACTTCGTGATGGCCATGCGTGCTTTGTAAATCTTTTCCCACGTCAGCACCTTGGCGAACTTCTTGTAGTAGGCCACCTCAATCTTTCGGTTTTCCACCTGTAGCTCTGTGGTCTTCGTGACGATTTGCTCAAATTCGGCCTCCGTCTTGGCGTTCTTGCCCGACCGCATGAGTTCTCGTTCCTGGTCCATCAGCTTGCGTTGCGCGTCCATCATCTCAGTGAGCAGGGGGAAGAACTTCTGTTGCTCGTTGGCCGTCAAGTTGGCTTCCTTCGTGATGTATTCCTGCATCTTCTGGCGGTACTCTTCTGGTGAAAACTCCTTGCGCCCGTGGTCTTTCTTCTGTGCAGCCATGCCCAAGGTCATCAACAGGCAGGCCAGTGTGAATAATACCTTTTTCATTTTTCTGTAAGTTTTATGGTTAATGGTTAATAGTGAATGGTTCTGTGTTATGGGGTTTAGTATTCGCTGCCTGAGAGATAGTTGTACACGTCGGCTTCGCTCACCATGGAGTAGCTCAACAGTTCTTCGGCATACTCTTCGTCGTATTCTTCGCTCAGGGCCACATTGCTTTCGCTGCTGGCCAGCAGGGGGTCGTCGCTGCCACCCATGTAGTGCACTCCCACGAAGGCCAGTGCGATGCAGGCTGCTGCGGCTGCTGCCCAGCGGACGAATGGATGCTTCCGGCTCTTGCCGCCCGTGATGCTGACGACGCGAGCTTTGTTTTCCTCGGCAGCGGTGGGTTCGCTGGTCTCCTCGGCTGGAATCTGCTGCATGATGCGTGCAGTGAGTTCCTCGAAATATCCCTCTGGCACCTTGAGCGGACTGGCATTTGTGATGCCCAGCTCTTCAAGCGGTCTGTTCTCGTTGTTCATGTTCGTTTTCATATTGCTTTGAAAAATTTAGTTATCTTTTCTACTGCGAGGTGGTAGGAAGCCTTGAGTGCTCCGACCGAAGTGCCCGTCACGCTGGACATATCTTCGTACTTCATCTCGTCGAAATACTTCATGGTGAAGACGGCCTTCTGTTTGGCTGGCAGCAGTGCGATGGCCTGTTGCAGCAGCAGTTGGGTCTTGTCGCCGTCGATGTACTCATCGCTTTCAATCTGCATGGCGTAGGAGTTTGTTCCGCCCTCGTCGTTATCGTCTCCGTCAGCGTCCAGCGAGAGGGTTTCCCTTTGCTGCTTCAGGAACGTGATGCTTTCGTTGTAGGCGATTCGGTAGAGCCAGGTGGAGAGTTTGCTGTCTCCTGCAAAGCCGTCGATGCTTCGCCATGCCTTCAGGAGCGTGTTCTGCAAGATGTCGTCCGCATCGTCGTGGTTCTGCACCATGTGTCGGATTTGCCAGTAGAGCGTCCTGCTATATTGATTCACCACAGCCTCGAATGCCCGTCGTTTCTCTCGCGGTTCCTTCAGCCTTCGGATGATGTCGTCTTCGTCAAATTTACTCATTGGGTAACACCGTTGTTTGTCCTTGTGACTCCCGTTTCCGGGAAAGGTTTAATCGAGCACCAGAAAAAAACGAAAAAGCCCCTCTGAAGTGTGCACTTCGGAGGAGCCTGCCTGGGATAAAAGCCTGATGATGATTCCATAGAATTTACTCATTTGTAGTTTACAAGGCAAAGTTACTACTTATTCTTGACTTTCAAAATAAAAAAATCTTTTTTCTTTCAAAAACAACAAATACAACGCAACCCGCCAAAAAAGCCCAGAAAATTTGCGTAAAAACTCTGAAGGCTGTATATTTGCAACAAAAATCCAAAAGAATGAATACAATCAAACACATGCTGCTGCTTGCAGCACCCCTGCTGCCCATGTCCATGAGCGCACAAGCCATTAACGGCGACCTGAATCACAATGGCGATTTGGATGTGGAAGACATCACCTTGCTCATTAATGGTTATTTGACAGGTGAGAAAGAGTATTTTAATGGTGACAGTGACAAAGTCCACGAAGCCGTTGACCTCGGTCTCTCCGTGAAATGGGCAACCATGAACATCGGTGCAAACGCTCCCGAAGAATATGGCGACCACTTTGCCTGGGGCGAGACCACAGCAAAGACAGACTACAGCTTGGGCACCTACAAATGGACTCAAGGCGACAGTAGGACATTGACCAAGTACAATACCTCATCCAATTACAGCGACACAACTCCCGACAACAAAACTCAGCTTGAGCTTGCTGACGATGCAGCCCAGGCTAACTGGGGCGGCGCGTGGCGTATGCCGACCTATGAAGAGATGACAGAACTTCGCGAAAAGTGTAAATGGACTTGGACAACCGTGAACGGTGTGAACGGAATGAATGTGACAGGACCTTCAGGCAATTCTATATTCATGCCTGCAGCTGGGTATCGCAGCGACACAAGGCTCTTCGATGCAAACAGCTGCTGCAACTATTGGTCAAGTTCTCTTAATGAGTCCAAACCAACCCGCGCTTGGAGCTTCTATTCGAACTACGGGAGTTTGGAAGATTTTCATCGTGAACAAGGGCGAAGTGTTCGCGCCGTTTGCCCGTAGTTCACGAACCTTTTAGCTTGGCGTTAGCCATATTTAGTACAACTGTAGCACAACATGGCTTCGTTGCAGTAGCAATGCTGTGCCAGCCCCCCACAAAGTTCTCCCGCTGCAATGGGTGAACTTTGTGGGGGGCTGGCAATGGACACTAATCAAAAAAGAATCTCTGCAAACTTCTGTTTACAGAGATTCTTGAGGGGTGGAGGGTGGGACTCGAACCCACGACATTCAGAACCACAATCTGACGCTCTAACCAACTGAACTACATCCACCGTGTAGCTTCCTTGCGGAAAGCGAGTGCAAAGGTACGATGAATATTTGAATTGACCAAATTTTTTTCAAAGAAAATGTTAAACTACGAATAGATTTCCTTTTTGCCAGCAAGTAATGTGTTCTTCATCAGAGAGCAAATGGTCATGGGGCCAACGCCTCCGGGCACGGGGGTAATGAAGGAACACTTGGGCGCAACAGCATCGAAATCGACATCACCACAAAGGCGGAAGCCCGATTTGCGTGTGGGGTCGGGCACGCGGGTAGTGCCTACGTCAATGATGACTGCGCCGGGCTTCACCATGTCGGCCTTGACGAAATGGGGCGAGCCGAGTGCGGCAATGATGATGTCAGCCTGCAGACATTCCTCCTTAATGTTCTTGGAGTGGCTGTGCAGGACGGTCACTGTGGCATCGCCCGGTGTGCGCTTCTGCATCATAAGCTGTGCCATGGGCTTGCCCACGATGTTGGAGCGACCGAGGATGACGCATTTTTTTCCTGACGTTTCAATGCCATAACGTGCCAAGAGGTCTGTGATGCCCAGCGGCGTGGCTGAAATGTAGCAGGGTAGGCCAATGGCCATGCGTCCCACATTGATGGGGTGGAAGCCGTCCACGTCCTTGCGATAGTCTATGGCCATGGTCACTTTCTGTTCGCTGATGTGCTTGGGCAGTGGCAGCTGTACGATGAAGCCGTCAATGTCGGGGTCATTGTTCAGCAGTTCCACTTGGCGCAGGAGGAAGTCCTCGGTGATGTTATCCTCAAAACGAAGCAGGGTGGATTTGAATCCACAGGCTTCGCAGGCCAGCACCTTGTTCTTCACGTATGTCTCTGAGCCTCCGTCGTGGCCTACAAGGATGGCTGCAAGATGGGGACGCTTGCCGCCCTTCTTTACGATTTCTTCTACTTCGGCTGCTATTTCCTGCTTGATGGCAGCAGCTGTGGCTTTTCCGTCGATGATGGTCATAATCGTTCTGTATGTGTTGTTCTTTAGATTTTGGGCATTCCAGGCATTCCCTTCATGCGCTGCATCTGTTTCATGGCAGCGGGGTTGGTTATCATGTGCATCATCTTGCGCATCTGGTCGAACTGCTTTGTGATGCGGTTGATTTCGTCCAGACTTACGCCCGAACCCTTGGCTATGCGCTGCTTGCGCGACATATTGATACATTCGGGGTGAGCACGCTCGTAGGGTGTCATGGAACCAATCATGGCTTCCACGGCTTTGAAGGCATTGTCGTCGATGTCCACGTCTTTCAGGGCTTTGCCCACACCGGGAATCATGGCAGCCAGATCCTTGATGTTGCCCATCTTCTTGATTTGCCCGATTTGGGTAAGGAAGTCGTTGTAGTCGTATTTGTTCTTGGCAATCTTCTTCTCCAGTCGGCGTGCCTCTTCTTCGTCGAACTGCTGCTGTGCACGTTCTACGAAGCTGACGATGTCACCCATGCCGAGGATGCGGTCGGCCATGCGCTCCGGGTGGAACACATCGAGGGTCTCCATCTTTTCGCCCGTGCCGACAAACTTGATAGGCTTGTCCACCACGGTGCGGATGCTGAGGGCAGCACCGCCGCGTGTGTCGCCGTCGAGCTTGGTGAGGATTACGCCGTCAATCTCCAGCCTTTCGTTGAACACCTTGGCTGTGGTCACAGCTTCCTGGCCAATCATGGCATCGACCACGAGCAAGGTTTCCTGTGGTTCGATGGCATCCTTGATGCTGCGAATCTGCACCATCAGTTCCTCGTCGATGGACTGCCGTCCTGCCGTATCGACAATGACCACGTCCTGCCCGTAAGCTTTGGCAGCCTTGATAGCGTTCTGTGCCACCTGCACGGGGTCGGTGGCTCCTTCTTCCAGATAGCAAGGCACATCTACCTGCTCGGCCAGTACGCGCAGCTGCTCCATGGCTGCGGGGCGGAATGTGTCGCAAGCCGCCAGCAGCGGACGCTTGTGCATCTGCTTTTTCAGGTACAACGCCAGTTTAGCCGACATTGTGGTCTTACCGGCACCGTTCAGACCTGCCATGAGGATGATGGCGGGATGTCCCTGCACGTTGAGTTCTGTGCTTTGTCCGCCCATGAGTGCAGCCAGTTCGTCGTGCACAATCTTCACCATCAGCTGGCTGGGCTTCACGGCTGTCAGCACGTTTTGTCCCAGTGCCTTCTGCTTCACTGTGTCGGTGAAACTCTTGGCCACCTTGTAGTTCACGTCGGCTTCGAGCAGAGCCTTGCGTACATCCTTTAGCGTTTCTGCTACGTTGATTTCGGTGATTTTACCTTCACCTTTGAGAATTTTGAACGAGCGTTCAAGTCGTTCAGACAGGTTTTCAAACATATCTTATGATTTCTTTATTCCTTTATAAATAATGCAAGCCATGGCTGCAACGACTGCTGCGATGGCCACCGCACCAATGATGTGGCTGTAGTGCGAAATGGTCTGAATCAGTTGCTCCTTCGGCATCACCGAGTGGAAGGCGTAGCCAATGCCCGTGAGAATGCTGTTCCAGAGCGCAGCCCCCAGGCAGGTGTAGAGCACAAACGACCCCAGATTCATCTTGGCCAGTCCAGCCGGAATCGAAATCAGCTGACGGATGGCGGGAATCATGCGCCCAATCAGCGTTGACACGGCTCCGTGCTGGTCGAAGTAAGCCTCTGCCTGCTGCACCTTTTCAGCGTCAATCAGACATATATGGCCCAGGCGCGAATTGGCAAAGGCATAGACGATGGTGCGCCCCAGTGTGAGCGAAAGCACATAGTTGACCAGTGCACCGATGAGCGCACCCAGGGTTCCACACAGTATAATCAGGGGGTAAGACATTTCGCCTGTCTCCGCAGCCATGTATGCAGCTGGCACCATGACCACCTCGGACGGAAAAGGAATGAAACTGGACTCAATGGCCATGAAAAGCACAATCCAGCCATAATTTAGGTTGTCGAGGGCACCGCCCACAAGGTTCAGAATAAGTTCTTCCACGTAATAAAAATAGGTGTAAGTAAATAAAAACTTTTGCAAAGGTACGCTTTTTTGCTAATGAGAGCAAAAAAACGCCCGAAATCTTTGCTATTTCGTTAAAAACACCTACCTTTGCACCCGCAAAACAGACATGGACAAGTCCTGTACGGCCAGCTCCTTGTGAATCCTCCAGGGCTTGACCGCAGCAAAGGCAACAGGTTGTAGCGGCGCGATGCAGTAAGCTTGTCCACCCGCCTCTTTAGCTCAGTTGGCCAGAGCACGTGATTTGTAATCTCGGGGTCGTTGGTTCGAATCCGACAAGAGGCTCAAAAACCGCAGAAGGACAGGCACTCGCTTGTCCTTCTGCATTTTAGATGCGCTGTTTATTATAATCTTCATGGCAGCCACTTGTTTGTGTTAATTATCGTTTATTGTAGCAACACAACATTCATTTCCCAACAGAACAGACTTGATAATCATGCTGCAATGCGCAGCAGAAACAAACTGAGAGCCTTACGTATAGAATGCCTCTCGCTCGCGTAGGCAATGCTTCGCTCCCGCGTAGGCAATTGTCTGGGGTTGATTGCCTACGCGAGCGCGTCCCTTTGCTAACACCGCTTAAGATTATTCTCTATGCGGAACCATCATACAAGAAAGTCGGAGTGGAAGTGCAATATGGCAAATCGGAAAAGAAAAAGTACAACGAAATAGATGATTTTGGGACGAAATGTGGGCTTTACGGCGTTAATCTTCTGAAAACATTCGGTAATTTCGATGATTCTGTGTACATTTGCAGAAATTTAACCTTGCTATATGACCATGAACCAATCGAATGTACTTCGCGTGGACTTTTCCAACTTCCCGGCGGATGAGCGTTTTGCCCAGATTCCTGGTAAATTGTTTTTGGCTGACAACTTCGACGAGAAGGACTCGGAGGGTTTTCGGCGCGGACGGTCGGTCAATAAGACGGTGCAGGTGAAGATGTGTGTGTGTTTCACTTGTCTGGCTGGCGAACTGCAAGTAGAGGTGGACCACAAGCTCCTCACTGCCATTGCGGGGCAGACCCTGATGGTGCTGCCCGGCAGTTTTTTGCGCTACGTCGGCCAGTCGTCCAATGCCAAGGTAGTGTTCATGGCCATTGCGCCAGAGTTTGTGGACTACTCCAAGGACGTGCGTCTGGGCATTGAGTTTGGCGAAGTGGTGAGGAACCGGGGCGTGTTTGCGGTGCCGCCTTTCGAGATTGAAGAGTTCCTGTCGCTCTATAAGATGCTGAAGCGGAAGCTCTATGACCCAGACTTTGTGTTTAAGGAGGAGGTGGCCCGCTGTGTTCTGTCCATTCTGGAGAGCAACGTGTTCAGCGAGTTTTTGCGGTATAAGAAGAGCGATGAACGAAAAGAGCATCAGCTGACGCGCAAGGACGAGTTGTTCAAGCTCTATGTGGACGAGGTCAAGAAGCACTTCGTCGAGCAGCGCACGGTGGCGTTCTATGCCAGGCAACTCTGTGTGACACCGAAATACCTCTCCACGGTCATCCACGAGGTGACGGGTCGTCACGCCATCGACTTCATTACGATGTTTGTCATCAACGAATGCAAGGCGTTGCTGCACATCGACGGCATTTCCATCAAGGAGGTGTGCAACCGGATGAACTTCCCCAATCAGTCGTTTTTTGCAAAGTATTTCAAACAGCATACCGGCATGACTCCCAAGGAGTACAAGCGTATGCTCTGAGTGCGTGATACATATAAAACTTAACTTTTAACCGTACATAATGAAGACCATTAAAATCAATCCTGCGGACAATGTGGCTGTGGCCATTGAACCGCTGAAAGCTGGCGAAACCCTCACGGTGGAGGGTCAGCAAGTTACGACCACAGGCGATGTGCCTGCCGGACACAAGATTCTGCTCTACGACCTGCGGGCTGGCGAGAACGTCGTGAAGTATGGCTATCCCATTGGCCATCTGAAGGAAGACCACCAGGCGGGTGACTTCATCTGCGATGCCAACATCAAGACCAACTTGGCTGGGCTGCTCGACTACCAGTACGAGCCTGTGCCGGCGGCGGCTCTGACCAATCCGGCCTACGCCGAATGGTTCCCCAAGGAGCAGCTCACCTTCAAGGGCTACCGCCGCAAGAATGGCGACGTGGGCATACGCAACGAAGTGTGGATTGTTCCCACAGTGGGCTGTGTCAACGGCATTGTGAATCAGCTGAAGAACCAGCTGGAGCGCGAAGTGGGTGTGGGTCCCGACAAACTCCGCATTGTGGCCTATCCGCACAACTACGGCTGTAGCCAGCTGAGTGAAGACCACGAGAACACGCGGCTCATCCTGCGCGACCTGGTGCTCCATCCCAATGCCGGTGCCGTGCTGGTCGTTGGACTGGGCTGCGAGAACAATCAGCCCGACAAGTTTGAGGAACTGCTGGGCGACTATGACCACGAGCGCATCCGCTTCATGGTGGCCCAGAAGGTGCAGGGCGACGAGGTGGAGGAGGGTATGCGCATCTTACGCGAACTCTATGCACTGGCCTCGAAGGACGAGCGCACCGATGTTCCGCTGAGCGAACTCCGTGTGGGACTGAAGTGCGGAGGCTCCGACGGCTTCTCTGGCATTACGGCCAATCCGCTCTTGGGCGTGTTCTCCGACTTCATCGTCAGTCAGGGCGGTACGACCGTGCTCACCGAGGTGCCCGAAATGTTTGGTGCGGAGACCATCCTGATGAATCGCTGCAAGACTCCCGAACTGTTTGGCCAGACCGTCAAACTGGTCAACGACTTCAAGCAATACTTCCTCAGCCACGGCGAACCCGTGGGCGAGAATCCCTCGCCGGGCAACAAGGCAGGCGGCATCTCTACGCTGGAGGAGAAAGCCTTGGGTTGCACCCAGAAGTGTGGCAAGAGTGCCGTCTGCGGAGTGCTGCCCTACGGCGAGCGGCTCCGTGTGAAGGGGCTCAATCTGCTCTCTGCGCCGGGCAACGACCTTGTGGCCAGCACAGCTTTGGCCTCGTCGGGCTGCCACATTGTGCTCTTCACCACGGGGCGCGGTACGCCTTTCGGCACCTTTGTGCCCACGATGAAGGTCAGCACCAACAGCACACTGGCCCAGAACAAACCCACGTGGATTGACTTCAACGCTGGTACCATCGTGGAGGGCGAACCCATGCGCGACGTCTTCCACCGCTTCATGCAGAAGGTCATCGCTGTGGCCAACGGCGAGCCTACTTGGAACGAAAAGAAGAATTATCAGGAGATTGCCATCTTCAAGACTGGCGTGACATTGTAGTTGAGAGTTTATGGTTGAGAGACTTCAAACGGTCACTACATAAACAGCGGAAGTGCCTCATTTCACAATGAAGCACTTCCATTTTCTTTCAATAGGTATTAGTTTTTTTAAGGTAAAAAGATTGTATTCAGGATAACTGCCGCAAAGATACAGCATTTTTCAGTGTGGCAGGTTCGGCTTTTCTATGCTTTATAACATGTTTTGCAGTTACACCGCCTTGTCAATCCAGTCGTCAATCAGCCTCCGTGCAATCGACAGCTTGTCGGGGATGGCGGGCAGACAGTCGCGGCTGAACCATGCAGCGCGGCTCAGTTCTTCCTCCTGCACCTTCAGTTCGCCTCCGGCATAGTCGGCAGTGAAGCCAATCATGATGCCGCAAGGGTAGGGCCAGGGCTGACTGGCAAAGTAGCGGATGTTCTTGATGCGCAGGTGGGTCTCCTCCATCACTTCGCGCTGCACACACTCTTCCAGTGTCTCGCCCGTCTCCACGAATCCCGCCACCAGTCCGTACATTTCGGTGCGGCGGAAGTTGCGTGCGTGCACCAGCAGAATCTGTTCTCTGCCCTCGCTGTCGGTTCGCCGTATGCGCACGATGACAGCAGGCGAAACCTGTGGCCACACCTCCTTGCCGCAGTGCGTACAGCGTTTGCTGATGACGGTGGCCCGCTCCATGGGTGCGCCGCACACACCGCAATACTGCGTGCCCTTGTCCCAGTAGAGCAGTTCGTAGGCTTTGCCCGCCATCAGGTAGTCTGCGCGGCTGAGTCGCTGGTACGATTCGCGCAGTCCCACGAAGCTGCCCTCTGCGTCCGCCGGTGTGTTGATGCTGTAGGCACGCTGAGGGGTGCCGTCCGCGCCAAGCGGAAGTTCCTGAAACTTAGTCCAGGGTTTAATCTCGGTCGGTGGTTCCGCAGAAACGGGCAACCTGTGTGGGTCTCCATCCGCTGCGGGGCGTTGCAGCAAGATGCTATCTCCGCAGAACACAAACCACCGAATGTTTTCACTTTCCATAGACTATCTGAGAAATTTTCTGCAAAAATAGCAATTATTTTCATTAAAAACGTTAATGCAATGATGATAAATTGCTTATTCAATTATAAAAAGCTAATTTTGCATTCAAATAGAAGTCCCAAACTGTCCAATGAGAACACGCATCCTTTTGCTCCTGCTGCTCACCTTCCTGCCAATCCTGTCCAGCGCGAAGGACAAGAAGAAAAAAGAGAAGGTGACTGAAGTCTATGGCCTGGTGTCCCCAGACCCCATGCCCCAACGTCCACGCCCCGAACATCACAACAAGCCCCTGGACCAGCCGCTAATGATTTACGACGACGGCAAGGGCACGTGCGGCTTCGACATGAGCCACTATCAGGGACGTGTGGATTGGGATGCGCTGGCTACCGACCCCAATGCCGGCTTCGTCTATCTGAAGGCCAGCGAGGGTTCCAGCCTGAAGGACAACATGTATGCCACCTACTACAGCGAGGCACGCCGCGTGGGACTCAAGGTAGGCAGCTATCACTTCTTCCGTCCCAACTGCACTGCACGCGAGCAGTTTGAGAACTTCCGCAGCGTGCTCCGTGGCCGTCACCAAGACCTCATCCCCATCATCGACGTGGAGGTGCAGAGCAAGGGTGTCTCCATGTACCTCTTCCAGGAACGCTTGGCCGAACTGCTCCAACTGGTGGAGCGTGAAGTGGGCCGCAAGCCCATGATTTACACGGGCCAGAAATTCTACAACCGCCACTTCTCCAACAGCCGTTTCCGTGGCAACTATCCCTTCATGATTGCCTGCTACAGCTTCGAGGAACCCGTGCTCTACAACAACGACGACTTCCTCATTTGGCAATTCACCGGCTACGGCAAAGCCAAGGGCGTGCGAGGCCACATCGACATCAGCCGCTTTGTGCGAGGCCACAAACTTCGCGAAATTATGTTCTGACCGCCGCACAGTTCTCCCACTATTTTCACACTTCATTCCCATCACAGCCACACTGCAGTGCCGTCGTTCCGAGACTGTAGTGTGGCTGTTCTGGGACTGTAGTGCCACTCTTCTGGGACTGTAGTGCCACTCTTCTGGGACTGCAGTGCCACAGCAGTGGCAAAACTATCCCCCGACAGTGAGAGAACTTTGCTGCCGGGGGAGGGATTCAAGCTGTCTGCAGTGACTGAATGTACTCAATCAGTTTTTTGTAAAAAGGGGAATGGGCGAGCGTGGCTTGGTTGCCCAGGATGATAAGTTTCATGCGGGCACGGGTCATAGCCACGTTCATGCGGCGCAGGTCGCCAAGGAAACCTATTTGCCCTTGCTCGTTGCTGCGCACAAGGGAAATGATGATGATGTCGCGCTCCTGCCCCTGAAAACCATCCACTGTGTTGACGGTGATGGCCTTGCGGAGTTGCTTCAGGCTGGGGTCGGCCTTGATGAGGGAGCGGATGTACTGGGTCTGGACGCGGTAGGGGCTGATGATGCCGATGTCGAGCCGCTCGTCGAGGAAGCGGTGAAGGCCGATTTTCTCAATGTATGCCTTCAGCGTAGTGATGAGCAGCTGGGCTTCTTCCTTATTGATGCGTCCGTGGTTTTCGCCGATAAATTCTTCCTGGAAGTCGTTGTCAACCCAAGTGATGGGCGTGTCGTAGTCCAGGACACCACGGTGCTGCACGCTGGGGTCGCTCTTGAGCCGTCCGCCGTAGAACCAGTCGCTGGAGAACTGCATGATGGCGTCGTTCATGCGGTACTGCACTTGCAGCAGACTGACGGCCTTGGGCTGATTCTCCACAATGCGCTCCATCAGTGTCTTGCCCAGTCCGCCGCGCAGGGCTTCGTAGCACTTGATGGTGGGGGGCAACTGCTGGTGGTCGCCCGCCAGAACAACGCGGCTGGCCCGGCGTATGGCAATCCAGCAGGCAGGCTCCAGTGCCTGGGCTGCTTCGTCAATGAACAGGGTGGAGTAGTGTTGTCCCACCAGTATCTTGTTGGCACTGCCCACGAGGGTACAACTGATGACGCGAGCCTCGTTGAAGAGGTCTTCGCGGATGCGCATTTCTATCTCGGTGGCACGTTCCCGCAGTCGGGCAATCTTCTGGTGGGTGCTGTCGCCGCCTTTGTGACTTTCGCGCAACTGGCGGATGGTGTTGCGAATGGCCCACAACTGGGTATATTCGGGGTGCGACTCAAAGCGGCGCTCGTAGGTGAAGGACAGCATCTTGTCGTTCACACGAGTGGGGTTGCCAATGCGCAAGACGGGCACACCGTGGTCAACGAGCCGCTCGCTGATCCAATCCACAGCCATGTTGCTCTGTGCGCACACCAGCACCTGGGTTTCACGGCGCAGGGTTTCGTAGATGGCTTCTACCAGCGTGGTGGTTTTGCCTGTGCCCGGAGGCCCATGCACAATCTGCACGTCCTTGGCTCGCAGCACTTCGTTGACGGCATCCTGCTGTGTGGCGTTGAGCCACGGAAAAGCCATCGGTGCTAATGCACGCTTTGCCGCCGGCTGCTGTCCGCTGAAGATGTCGCGCAGGTCTGCCAGACGGTTTTTCTGGGCTTTCATCACGGTGTCGAGGGCGTGGAACATGGTGCGGAAGCTGGTCTCGTCGAAGTAGAGCTGCACACCCAGGTCGGGGGCATTCTGCAGGTCGATGACTGCCTGTGTGCTGGGCAGCGTGCAGACCATGCGGTCGCCATCGACAAAGCTGATGGTCGAAGTGAAAGGATAGTAGGAAGCCTCCCTTTGTGCCGTTCTGAAAAACTGCACAGGCCGTCCGTACTCAAACAGCGTGTCGATGTCGCTGTCTTCCTCATAGTCCTTGGTGATTTCCACCACCAGCTGGTTCAGCGAGTTGTAGTAGCTGCGCCCCACAGTGACGGGATACCAGCAGATGCCACGCCGCAGTTTGCGCTGAATGCCCATCCGTTCCGACTGGATGCGAAATTCTTCCTTCTCCGCTTCGTATTCCATCGTGAGCAGCTGGTGGAGCTTCTGTATGTAGAGTGTGGATGACTGCAAAATTGAACAGTTTTACGATTTATGATTTGATAAATTACACATTGAACAGCACGGCATCGAAGTAAAGCTCTGCCACTTGCGGGGTGAGGATGGCGGCCTTGTAGTATGGCTGAGCCTCCTCATTGAAGTTCTGGGCAAAGGTGGTGGGGCTGTTTAGTTCGGAGTATGCCTTCTTCAGCTGTGCGTAAGCCTTGGTGGGGTTGCCGCCAATGATGTAGGCCATGCCTCGTGCCAGTGGGGTGTCGAGGAAACTGAGGCTTTTCTCGTACTCCTTATTTAATATAAGACAGGTGCCCAGCAGTCGGCGCACCTTCTGGGAGTCTGGCTCCAGGTAGTTGGCTTTGTGCAGAATGTCGATGGCATCGGCTGTCTGCCCCGTCTCCTTCAGACACTCGGCCCAGCGCAACAAGTAGCCTACGTTCTCTGGCTCCATCTGGCAAATCTGTTCGTAGCAGTCCTGGGCCGTGGCATAGTCGCCCTGCATGATGCACACACGCCCCAGGTGGGAGAGTGTCCACTTGGAGTCGGCCTTGATGCTGTCCGCCCGCTCGTAGTATTTCTGTGCCTCTGCCCACTGTTCGGTCTTTTGGTAGCAGAAACCAATCTTCTGGAAGAGTTCAGCTGTGTGCTCCTCGGTCTGCATGTAGAGCAGAAACTCGCTGAGAGCCTGTTCGTAGTAGCCTTTGCGCATGAGGAACTCGGCATGCTCCAGCAGCAGGGGCTTGTTCTCGGTGAGGCTGGGCAGGGCCGGAATGCTTTCGGGGCTGAAGATGTTCTTCTTGCCGTCGGCAAACGGATTGTAGAACTCCGAGCGGAAACCATAAATATAGAAGAAGCGGTAGAGGTCGAAGATGAAGTGGCGGCTGTATTCCTTCAGCTTCTTCTTGCGGTTGATGGACTTGCTGAGAGCCTCGTTCAGTTCGTCCTGGTCCAGGTCGGACATCTGGGCTTCCACCTGTGCGGCGATGGACTCAAAGCCCTGCTGCTCCAGTGTGGAAGTGAGCAGACAGAGCGAATACTTGTCGCTGTTGCAGAAGGGCGAACCTGCCAGCAGTGCGCGCATGAAGTCGCCGCTCTTGCTGCCAAAGTTCTGCTGCATGTTTTGCAGGGCAATGTCATCGTCGGTGAAGGGGTAGAACCAGTGGGCCATTTCGCCGAAGAACCTGTAGCCCTTCATCATGGCAAAGGTGGCCATGTAGATGTCCTCGCCCTCCAGCTGCATCTCCACCATCTCGCGCACCTTCTCCTCGGCCTTGCTGTCGTCGCTGTCGGTGGTCGGAAGCCATTCGGGATTCTCGCCGTTTTCAGACAGCTTGTTGCCCAGTTCCACCAGCCCCATGCGCTGCTTCATCATGCGGCTGCCCTTCACGATGTTGGGCATGATGTCCTCACGCATCTTGCTCGTAATCTTGTCGGTCATGGTGCTTATCTGCAACTGCATCAGGATGGTGTAGATGTACTGCGTGAAGGCTTCGTCATCGCTCAGGATGTTCAGTCGGCTGGTGATTTCTGGGTAGTAGTTCAGCAGTTCGTGGTCTTTGCGCAGCGAGAGCACAATGCCCACCAGTGCGCGCTGCGACACCTCGTTATCTTCGTTGAGGTAGGCATCGAGCAGTAGCGTGAGTTTCCTTTCGTCGAAAAACTCCATCAGAGCCAATACCACCGCACTGATGAGCACGGCCTTGGCCTTGGGCGGCACTTGGCCGGAGTCCAGCATCTGCATGGCCACCTCGTAGTCGCCGTTTTGCCACTGGTCGCTCGTCCAGATGCGGCGGAAGAGCTTCACCATGCAGTCCTCCAGTTCAGCGGGTTCGCAAGGCACCTCCAGCCGCATGAGCAGATTGCCCAATTCGCTGTCGGAGCGCAGGGTAAGCAGGGCTATGCTGTATCGGCTGTTGGGTTTTTCCTTCAGGTACTTGATGCGCCGGATGCGCTGTCCTGTTGCCTGTGCCTGTGTCCAGAGCTGCTGCCCCAGTTGCTTGGCATTGGGGTCTTCCACGCCCTTGACCAGAAAACTCAACATATAATAATAGGTGGAACGCATCTGTTCGATGCTTTCGTTCAGCTCCCAGTTGTCGAGTGTCTGTGCCTGAGTTTGCAGATTGTTGATGAATGTGGAAAGGCTGGGGTTATTGGGCATACAAATCCTCCTTCTTGATGTCTTTTTTCAGTAATGTTCTTCCTTGGCACCAGCGTTTGGCCTGCGCAAAAGCCGAGTCGGTCGGCATCGATGCGTGCAGGAAGGTGGGGTACTTCACCAGTGTGTCGGGAATCTCGATGCTGCGGCTCTGCGGGAAATACCTCATCAGCTGTAGCTGGAGAGCATCCTCCGCTCCCGTCAGCGTGCTGTCGTTCTGTGCTTCCGCATATTGAGCCACCAGCTGGTTCAGTTGCTCTACAGCTATGTCGTAAGCCTGTTTCAGCTTAGGAATGTCTTCTTTATGTCGGGCCAGCACGCTGTCCTTCATAATGACAGCACTCAGGTTCAGGCCCAGTTCGGGTGTGCCAATGACGCGCCGCGCCCCCCGTGCTTCACACTCCGAGGCGTATGGCTCTGGCAGCAGTGCGCCGTCATACTGGTTCTGGTCCACCATGTAGCAGCGCAGCTTGATGTTATTGATTTGCGGTTTGTTGAGGTCGGTTGACTGAAACTTCGCACGGCTCAGGATGTAGTCCGCCGTGAGGTCCACCGCCGAATTGCGTGTGATGCCAATGATTTTCTCTTTCAGACTACTGATTTGCCTGATGCGTGCACTGAAGGCCGTCATCAGGTAGAGGTCCAGCTGCGTAGCCATGACCACACGCACGCTGTCGCCCCGTCCCCGCCACACGCACGCCTTCACCATGTCGCTCCAGATGGCATCGGCAGTTGTGCCCATGAAGGCAGTGTCGGCATCCATCGCGGCGCGGTAGGTCTTCAGCTTCACCTTCACGCCCAGCGAGTCGAACAGCCCTTCCTCCTCGGCATAGTAGAAAGGCAGACAGTCCGCCGTGGACAATACAGCCAAGCGAATCGTCAGCGAGTCGTAGTCCGGCCCCTTCTGCGTCTGCTTCGCTTGCTCGCCACCACAAGCGCAGAGCAAAGCCACAGCCACGACGAGGCCCATGAGTGGTTTGAGTGGAAACATAGATGATAAGTTAAAAGTTAAAAGTTAAAAGTTAAAAGTTAAAATGCCATGCGGAGTGTCAGTGTACTGCGCCAGCCCATTTTAACTTTTAACTTTTAACTTTTAACTTAAAAAAGTCCCGTTTATTCGCCCTTCACAGCGGCAACGCCTGGGAGCACCTTACCCTCGATGGCTTCGAGCAGTGCGCCGCCACCGGTAGAGATGTAAGACACCTTGTCTTCCAAGCCGAACTTGTGTACACAAGCCACTGAGTCGCCACCACCGATGAGTGAGAATGCGCCTTCAGCAGTAGCCTTGGCCACAGCCTCGCCCACGGCACGTGAGCCGGCAGTGAAGTCGTCGCACTCGAAGCAGCCGGCAGGACCGTTCCAGAGGATAGTCTTTGCACCCTCGATGGCCTTGGCAAACTTCTCGCGGCTGACAGGACCAGCGTCCAGTCCGTCCCAGCCAGCTTCGATGGCGTTGGATGGGAACACCTTGATCCGTGCGCCTGGCTTTACAGAGAAGGTGGAGAAGTCGTAGCCTGTGCAGCAGACAGAGTCTTCGCCCAGCACGAGTTCCACACCATTCTTCTTGGCCATTTCCTCTACGCCGAGAGCCACGTCCAGCTTGTCCAGCTCAACGATTGACTCGCCGATTTCGCCGCCGTGAGCCTTGGCAAACGTGTAGGTCATGCCACCGCAGAGGATGAGCTTGTCCACCTTGCCCAGCAAGTTCTCGATGATACCAATCTTGGTCGATACCTTCGAGCCGCCCATGATAGCCACGAATGGACGCTTGATGTTGCTCAGCACGTTGTCAACGGCCTGCACTTCCTTCTCCATCAAGAGACCCAGCATACGGTTGTCCTTGTCGAAGTAGTCAGCGATGACAGCCGTAGAGCCATGCTTGCGGTGAGCCGTGCCGAAAGCATCCATTACCCAGCAGTCTGCATAGCTGGCCAGCTTCTTGGCAAACTCCTTCTGGCTCTGCTTCATGGCCTTCTTAGCCTCGTCATACTCCGGTGTGCCTTTCTCCACACCCACTGGCTTGCCTTCCTCTTCGGGATAGTAGCGCAGGTTCTCCAGCAGCAACACTTCGCCTGGCTTCAGCGCAGCAGCCTGAGCATCGGCCTTCTGGCAGTCGTCGGCAAACTGTACGGGCACACCCAGAGCCTCGCTCACGGCGGGCACAATCTGCTTCAGGCTCAGTTCGGGCTTTACCTTGCCCTTTGGCTTGCCCATGTGGGACATGATGATGAGGGCACCGCCCTTCTCCAGAATGAGCTTCAGTGTGGGCACAGCACCACGGATGCGGGTGTCGTCAGTAATCTTGCCGTCCTGAAGAGGCACATTGAAATCTACACGAACAATTGCCTTCTTACCGGCAAAGTCATACTCTTGAATTGTCATAGTTCTACTGAGTTTAAAGTTATTTGTTTAGAAAGTTTGTTCAAATCAGCTGCAAAAATACGAAAAAGAAATGAAGAATGAAGAATGAACCCAGAAGAATCTCGCTGTTTTTATCTTTTTTTGCAAATTGGCTGGTTCTCGTAGCTGTTCAGCGAATAATCTTTAGCGATATTTTTTAGAAACAAATGTGAACCAATGTTTTTTCTGGCACGTAGGTTATATTTATTGTTTTCAACACGAAAGTTATATTTTTTCAACACGAATGACACGAATTTTCACGAAGTTCTTGCGGCGTGTTTATTTGGCTACGCCGAAGGTTCACGAAGCACCTCGACGGTGACGAATGTCACGAAGCTTGCCGGATAGTTCGTGCCATTGACTTCGTCGATCTAAAGGTTCGTAGCACCGCCCAAGGTGCTGTTCGTGCAATATGCATGGTTTGTGAAGTTTCGTGTCATTCGTGTTGAAAAAAAAACATTGGTAGTACGACCTACGGATGATTATATAAAATTATTCACATTCGTTTCCCTCTAAATTTACGCTAATTATTCTCGCCCTTACGCCCTGCTTACACATTATATATATTATAGACAAAAGCCTTGCTCCGTGAAGTCTGCCTCGCCGGGGGAAACTGTGCCGCCCGCCGCCGACAGGGATGCCCCTTCAGCCCGATTGAGAAACTTTTTTGCCCTTTGCCCTTCCCTTCTTTTTCTGTTAGGCAAGAAAAGTTGACGCAACGGCGTTGTTTTTGAAAACATCGCCGTTGTTTCTGAAAACAACGCTCGTTGTTTTTACAAACAACGCCGTTGCGTCAACTTTCATTGCGGACGTGAGCAGTTTTGCTCCTCAAAAGAGGCAATTTTGTTCTTCTGCGAGGCTTGAAATGGAGCGCAGTCCCAGTGCTACCGCAATGCAGTCTGCCTTCACCAGCAAAGCCTTGCCCATGCAGTATAATTTTCTTGCTGTTTTGTTTGGATGTTCCGAAATAAGGTTGTACTTTTGCATTCAATATTAAGGAATAAAACGGCAAAGAACATGGTAACAACCCAATTGACCCCCGCCCAACTGAACGTGCTGAGTCTGATGTCATATATCAACACGGAGCAAGAGCAGCAGGAACTTCAAGACATCCTGCTCCAGTTCTATCGCAAAAAGACCGACAATCTGCTTTTACAGTTCCAGCAGCAGAACAATATCACTCAACAGACACTGGACGAATGGGCCAATCAGCACGAAAGGACACCATACTGATGAAGATAGTCCTCGACACCAACTGCCTCGTCAACGTCATTATGCCAGGTACGATTTCCCGAAGGTTGATGTTTGCAAACTTTCCGAATTCCTAAACATCGTAAGAACACTTTAAGCCTCTTGTTATAACCAACCCGCCAACGCAATTACCCTTTGGCGAGACGCTGTCAATTACTGATTCCCCTTAAAACTCAAACAGCACGCGGGCATTGATGGTGCGGCCCGTGAGGTAGTTGGGCACGGCGTACTGGTTGTTCGTGATGTCGGTAATCCAGTAGTAGGAATTGACGTTGTTGATGCCGAGGACGTTGAAAGCATCCACGCCCAGCCAGATGTTCTTGAAGGCATTGCCAAAGGCAGAACGGATGTGGTGGTCTTCATTGCTAAGCAGACGGTAAGACAGGCCAATATCGACACGGCGGTAGGCAGCCATACGGAACACCTGACGCTCGCGGCCAGCGTGGGGCGGACCGAAGGGCAGACCGCTGGCATAGTGGCCACGCACGGTAATCTTCCAGCGGTCGGTGTTGGGGAAGTAGTCGGAGAAGAAGAGAGAGACGTTCAGCCGCTGGTCGGTGGGGCGCGGCACCCACTGCCCGCCGTTGATTTGTTCTGCCGTCTTCATGATGCCCACACTGACCCAAGAGTCCGTGCCAGGCACAAACTCGCCGTAGAGCTTCAGGTCGAGACCCACGGCATAACCCTTGGCAATGTTTCCGCCATAGTAAATGACGCGCACGTTGTCGATGTTGTAGGGAATCAGGTTGCTCAGTGCCTTGTAGTACGCTTCAGCCGTAAACTTAAAAGGACGTTTTGCCACGCGGAACTTGTATTCTCCGCCCAGGAGGAAGTGAATACTGCGCTGCGACTTGATGTCCTCCTTTAGGTAGGCAAAAGTATTGCCGTTCACGGTGACGGTGTCGCGCATTTCTTTATAGAAAGGTGTCTGGTAGTAGAGACCCGTGGAGAACCGCAGTACCAGGTTCTCGTTGCTGGCAGGAATGAAGGCTACCGTGGCACGCGGACTGAAGAGCCATTCCTTGTTCCAGCTCCAGTGGGTCAGACGGGCACCGTAGTTGAGTACCAGTTCGCCGCTGTTGAACTCGTGCCGCCATGTGTCCTGTGCGTAAAGCTCCAGGTGGCGGCTCTTCTCTTCGTTCCTTGATGCCATGTTGAAGATGAGGTCGAGCCGCTGGTCGGAGTGGGGCAGGCTGTAGCCCGCCGAGTCGCGAAACTCCCATTCGCGCATGGTCTCCTTCACGTTCTCAAACTTCATCAGTGCGCCATATCGGATGTCGTGGCCCGTCAGTCGGCTGCGCCCCGCCAAGCCCACGTTCACCATCGAGGCGTTCAGTCGGTTGCGGGCGTGCTCCATGTAGGTACCGATGCCCAGTCCGCCCTCCTGCTCGCCGTCCTGCGTGAGCCAGTACTGTCCGCTGATGTCGTATGCTTCGCGCTCGGTGGTCTTGAAGGCCGAGAGGTTGAAGGTCAGCGAATTGTTGCGGTTGAAGTTGTAGGTAGTGGAGAATGCGCCAAAATAGGTGTGGAACTTATCCTTCTCCTGTCCGTCGAAATACACCTTGAAGTCCTTGACGTTCTCCATGGTGCCAAATCGCGTCTCGCGGTCGGACGGCTTGAAGTTGTAGTCGTTGAGCGAAATCACGCCCATCAGGTCCACGGTCCAGCGTTGGTTGGGACTCCAGCTGATGTAGGTCTGGTAGTCGAAGTCGCGTGGGTCGTACTCACCCTTGGTCTGCATGGTGCCCAGCAGGTTCTTCATGGTCTTGTAGCGTATGCCGTGAATCATGGAGAAACGCTCTGTGCCGTAGCCCACGTAGCCGCTGGCTCCCAGCAGACTGGCCGAGAGGCTGGCCTCGAAGCCCTTCACCTTCTTGTAGTTGATGTCGAGCACGGACGACATCTTTTCGCCGTACTTTGCATCGAATCCGCCCGCCGAGAACTGTATGCGCTCCACCATGTCGGGATTGATGATGGAGAGTCCCTCCTGCTGTCCGCTACGGATGAGCAAAGGGCGATAGACCTCGATGCCATTCATATAGACCGAGTTCTCGTCGAAAGAACCACCGCGCACGTTGTACTGGTTGCTCAGTTCGCTGTGGGTGCTCACGCCCGCCTGTGTAGCAATCACTTGCTCCACACCGCCGCCGCTCGCGTTGCCCATGTGCTTCAGGTCCTTGATGCTCACGTCCGCCATGTTGTTCGTCTGGCGGCGCACCTCTTTCACTTCCACCTCGCCCAGCTCGTAGCCCAGTTCGGGCAACATCAGGTTCAGCGTCACCGAGTCAGTGGGAGCCTTCAGCACGCGCTTGCGTGTTTCGTAGCCCACCATCGAAGCCACAATCACCATAGAGTCCGTGGCCTCAGCCACAAAACGGTAGCGTCCCTTCAGGTCGCAGACCGCACCGAAGATAGTGCCCTCCACGCGCACCTGCGCCAGTTCGATGGGTTGCTTCTTGTCGTCAATCACGGTGCCTTTGATGACCACCGTCTGTGCCAGCACGTATGCACACAGGCTCCACATCAAGAGCACCGTCAGTATTCTGTTCCAAGTGTGTCTATTTCGTTCCATATAACTAATATAACGATGAAGCGCGTATTTTATTTTGTTTCGTTAACAGAAACACGCCGTGAAGGAGCCTTTGCTGGACGTTTTTTGCGAAAAAACTTCCTTGCAAGTGTAATGATTTGTAAATTTGCGCCAATATATGAGTAGAAACACTTCGGGCATGAACAGTCATCATCAGAAAATAGAACAAGAGGACATACGCCTGATAGCACGCATACTGGCTGGCCACACCGACGACTATCGCCACCTGATGCGCCGACACCGAGCGGCGATGGTCAGTTTTGTGGGACGGATGTTGGCTCACCCTGCTGACGTGGAAGATGTGGTGCAGGATGTCTTTGTGGCGGCATACCAGAGTTTGCACACCTACGACGCAGGGAAGGCGGCGTTTCGGACGTGGCTCAGCAGGGTGGCATACTACACCGTGGTGCACCACCTGCGGCAATCGTCCCTGCCCATGAGTTCGCTTGACGAGGACGACACGCTGCTGGAGACGGTGAGCGATGAAGCGGCAGACGGCCTGTGGCAAAGTGCGGGAGAAGAGGACGTGGACCGCATTGGGCTGGCTCTCGACATGTTGCAGCCAGCAGACAGGATGCTGGTCGATATGTTCTACTATGAAGGCCAGTCGCTCACGGAGATTGCCTACATCCTGGACTGCAAGGCCGGCACACTGGCAACGAGGCTTTGTCGCATCAGAAAGAAACTTTATGTCATACTGAAAAATATGGAAAGGAGATGAAAATGGACTCAAGAATCAGACAATCGCAGCCGTCCGCAGGGCCAGGCATCAGCGAGGCTTTGCGCCGACTGCATGAACGTGCGGAGAGCACTGTGCTTTCAGCCGATTTTGAAGACAAGGTGATGGCACGAATTGAACTGACACCCCGCCGCCGCAGTGGTTTTGCTGTGCTTCGCGGATTCAGGAAGGTGGCTGCCATTTGGCTGCTTCTCTGCCTGATGGGTGGACTGAGCTACGCGGCATTCCGTGTGGTGAAAGGCCGTCCCAACCAGACTGCAGCTGTGGACACGTTAGCCCCTGCGCCCATTGTTCAACAGAAAGTCGTGCGCTTTGCTGGCCAGCCGCTCGACAGCATCCTGACGGTGGTGGCTGCACATTATCGGCGCGCCGTGTGTTTCCGCGACGAAGCACCACGCCAACTGCGTCTGCTCATCAGCTGGGACACAGGGGCACCGCTGGCTGACTTCGTGGAGAACCTGAACGAACTGGAGGGTGTGCTCATCGCTGACGAGCGCGACACGCTGTTTGTTTCATATAGAGAAGGGGAGGGCGACGGCGATGAATAATGTGTGGTGTTTTCTCCTGTGCTTCTGTTGTTTGGTGCTTAAAATTTCGGCACAGAGCCTGACCTTCGATTTCCACCAAGTGCCACTCTCCGAGGCCCTGTCTGCCATTGACCATGCTGCCGAGGACTACACGCTGACCTGCGTGCTGAGCGACCTGGAGCACCTGCGTGTATCGGCTCGCATCAAAGGGCTTACTGCCCCCGAAGCTGTGGAACGCCTCTGCAAGGGACAGCCCGTGAAGGTGAAGACGAAGGGCAACCAAATCTTCATTCAATACAGGAAAAAGAAAGACCGCACCATTGCCCTTTGGGGACACGTGCGCGACTCGTTCACCAAGCGCGGCATTCTGAACGCCAAGATTACACTGACGACCGAAGAGGGCTTTGTGCTCGACACCATGCGCACGTGGAAACCCAACAACGACTTTGCAGATGCCGTCTATCGTTTCGACGTGCCCGTTGCGCCGCAGAAGTATGTCATCATGGCCGAACATCCTGACTACGAGACCACCACTGTGGAGTACGACCTGCGCTACGTGGCTCGCAACACCTTCTTCGACGTGCCCCACCACTTCATGCCCCGTCGCAGCAGGAACTCGCTCCTGGGCGGGCAGTTGCAGGAAGTGGTTGTCAAGGCCACGAAGGTGCAGATGGTCTATCGGGGCGACACCATCATCTACAACGCCGATGCCTTCAATGTGCCGGAGGGCAGTATGCTGGATGCCCTCATTCGCCAGATGCCAGGCACGGAACTGAAAGAGAACGGCGAAATCTATGTGCATGGGCGCAAGATTGACTACCTCACGCTGAACGGCGAGGACTTCTTCAAGGGCAAGAACAAGGTGATGCTGGAGAATCTGCCCTACTATGTGGTGCAGAACATCAAGGTCTATGACCGCCAGACGGAGAAGAGCGAATGGCTGGGCACAAGCGATGGGCCGAAGGACTACGTGATGGATGTCACACTGAAGCGGGAGTACAACCGTGGCTACATGGCCAATGCCGATGCTGGCTGGGGCACACACGACCGCTACATGGGGAAACTCTTCGGCGCACGCTTCACCGACCACTCGCGCATAGTTGCCTTTGTCAATGCGAACAACACCAACGAGACGCGACAGCCAGGCATGGAGGGCGACTGGAATCCGGCCAAGGACATGGGGAACGGTGTGAGGAAATACACCGACGCTGGTGCCCTGTTGGAAATCAACGACAAGGAAAAGCGGTGGAAGGAGAGGGCTGGTGCTGAGCTTCAGTGGAGCAACAGCCAGGCAGATGTGCAAAGAGCCAGAAAGTATTTCCAGTCCGCCACGGGCAACTACACACGTCAGCACGTCAGAAACGACGGTCGCGACTTTCGGCTTGGTGCCCAGAATGTCTTCACTCTGCGGAAGCCTTTCTGGTGGAACAACACCCTGTACGGAAAGTATTTCCGCAACACCGTGGATGCCAGAAACCGCACAGCCCGTTTCCTGTCCGACCCCTCGCGTTTTGGTAACACGGTGCAGGTGCTCGACTCGCTGCTGGCCGACCAAAGCGGCAGCCAGCTGTTGCCCTTAGTGGTTAACTTTTCCGACATCGACGCACGCTTGCACTACAGCAGTTGGGAATTGCAATACGACTTCAACCTGGACTACAAATTTCCTTGGGGCGATGACTTCGAGCTGGCTGGCAACATAGATTACACACGCGACAAGACAGAAGAGGCCGAGCGGCAAATGGCCAGTGGTGCTACCTCGGACAACCGACATTCCCACCTGTGGCAACGGGAAAGCGACTTCGACTGGTGGGTGCGGGCGAAATATACCATCCACACACTGGCCCGCTGGCATTACCGTGCTTTCTTGGCATATCAGCGACAGAACTTGCAGAACGACTATGACCGCTACCGCCTGGACCAGCTTCCGCACTGGTTTGAAGAGGCATACACACTGGAGGCTTTGCCCTCCACCCGCGAGGCCATGCAGCAGGCACTCGACCAGACCAATGCCTTCAATCAGCACACCCAGAAACAGCACTGGACACCGGGCCTGTTTGTCTATTACGAAAAGGAAGGGAAGGAGGGCAGCACCCGATTTACCGTTGAACTGCCCCTGCACCTGGAGCGTGTCCACACAGACTATCGTTCAGCCCTGCTCGATACTGTCTCCACCCGCCACTTCACTGTGCCCACGCCGCAAGTAGAATTGACGCTGAAATGGCACAACTTCGACCGCTACCTGTGGCTGAAGTACGGAACATCTTACAGCTTCCCCAACGACCTGACATGGATGGTGGCTTCGCGCAGGAGCACCAATCCGCTCTACGTCAGCCTGGGCAATCCCGACCTGAAACACACGTTCACGCACAAGTTTGTAGTGAACCTCTCCGACCGCGTGCGTGCCATCAATCAGACCACAACCTTCTCTGGCGGCCTCGACATTGTGCAGAACGCTGCGGCCAACGGGCGCACTTACGACCCGCAGACGGGCATCACCACCAACCAGTATGAGAATGTCAGCGGCAACTGGTCGGCCTGGGCGCAGGTGCAGTGGGGACGCAACCTCGACAAGGCCAATCATTTCTACGTGGAGGTCTTCCCCGTGGCCAGCTTTGACCACAGTGTGGATATCTCCGCAGTCACGTCGGAAGCAGACCGTCTCAGCAAGGTAAACACCTGGACACTCAAGAACACGGCGAGACTGCGCTACCAGTACGACCAGTTTTCTGTGGGGATAAACTGCGCCGTCAAGTATCTTGCCTCACGTTCTGAGCGAGCACACTTTCAGCCACTGAACACGTGGGAATACAACTATGGCCTGACGGCACAATACACCTTTCCGTGGCGGTTGCAAGTGGCTACCGACCTAAAGATGTACAGTCGCCGAGGCTACACGGACAGCAGCATGAACGCAGACGAACTGGTGTGGAATGCCAGCCTGTCCTATCCCTTCTGGAAGAACCGCTTTGTCCTGCGCCTCGAAGGGTTCGACCTGCTCTCCAAGCTCTCCAATGTCTATTACAGCGTCAACGCACAGGGACAGACCGAGACGTGGCGCAACTGCGTGCCCTCCTACGTGATGCTCCACCTGCAATGGAAGTTCAACCATATACCAAAGAAAAAGTAGCAAGACGCAAATGTCTCGCTACCAGAATGGAAAGATTAGTTAAGCAAGCGGGCTCACGCTGTCGAGATGACAGCGTGAGTCTTTTCTTATTCCTTGATGAGCTTCATGGCCAATCCGCCGCCGCTGGCGAGGTGAATGGTCTGCGGAGCTGAAGGGGCGTGGAGTGTGGTCTGCTGTTGCCGGTAGTCGGTGGCTGTGTGGTCGGCGTTGGGGCCGTCGGCAAAGGTGGTGACGCGGTAGTTGCCGGCGGGCAGGAAACTAAGGTCCAGCTGGATGTCGTGTGCGTCCCAGTTGGTCTGTGCGCCGATGTACCAGTCATTGCCCTGGCGACGGGCAATGACGATGTATTGTCCCATCTTGCCGTCGATGCAGCACATTTCGTCGTAGGTGGTTGGCAGCGAAGCAATGAAGTCGGTGCAGGGCTGCTCCTGCATGTAGGCAGTGGGATTGTCGGCCAGCATGGTGAGCGGACTTTCGTGGACGATGTAGCAAGCCAGCTGGTGGCAGCGTGTGCCCATCGTCAGGGGATTGTTGTAGATGGGCTGGAAGTCGGCTCGTGTGGCGTTGCGCATTCCGCCGGGGGTGAAATCCACTGGGCCAACCATGCCACGGATGTAGGGGAAGGTAACGTCATACTGCGGCATGTCCTTGCTGGGCACATTGGCAGCCTTGTCGCGCTCGGTCCATTTCACTTCTTCCATGCCAAAGACAGCCTCGAAGTTGATGACGTTGGGCCATGTGCGGGTGATGCCCTGTGGGGCAAAGATGCCGTGATAGTCGAGCACCAGGTGGCTCTCGGCGCAGCGGCGTGCTATGCGGTAAATCATGTCGGTGGCCTCCTGGTCGTAGCGGTCCATGAAATCTACTTTGAAGCCCTTGATGCCCATGGCTGCATATCGGCTGCAAGCCTCGTCCAGCTGTGCGTCGAGCACATTGAAGACTGTCCAGAGGATGATGCCCACACCGCGCTGCTGACCATACTGCACCAGTTCGGGCAGGTTGAGCGCAGGAATCACGCTGAGCATGTCGCCGCTCTTGGGATTGTACCAGCCCTCGTCCAGAATGATGTACTGCAAGTGGTTCTTGGCTGCGAAGTCGATGTAATACTTATAGGTGTCTTGATTGATGCCAGCCTTGAAGGAGACACCCGCAATGCCCCAGTCGTTCCACCAGTCCCAAGCCACCTTGCCGGGCCGAATCCAGCTCTGGTCGCCCTTAATGCGGCTGGGGGAAGCCAGCTGATAGGCCAGTGTGTGGGTGGGCATTTCGGTGTCGCTGTGGGTGATGGCCACCACACGCCAAGGGAAGGTGCGATTGCCGCGCCCCTGTGCTATGTACTTTTCGGTTTCCTTCACGTACTTCTGCACACGCCAGGGGTAGTAGTCGAAAGTCTTGGGGTAGGGGGCAAAGCAGCCTTGCAGACCGTATGTGCCCTTGCCGTTTGCTGGCAGCAGAAACATGCCAGGGTAGCTTTCCACATCGGTCTCGAAGAGGGTCACCTTGGCCGTGCCGCAGTCAACCGTTGCTGGCAAGAAGGCTTCGAGATGTTGGGTCTGCGAGAGTGGAGCCACATCGTAGGTTGCCTGAAAAGCCATCGCCTTGGGATTCTTTGGGTTGGTGGAGTAGGGCAGGTAGGCAGTGTGGTCGGCACTGAAGTTGAATTGCGCCACCTCGTTCAGCACCTTCCAGTCTTTCTTTGTGGCGGTGGTGAAAAATCGGTAGGCCACGCCGCTGTTGTAGGCACGGAACTCCACGTTCACGCCGTTTCGGTTCTTCACAACGACTTGGTTGTATTCGTCGTCGAAGGTGGTGAACTTGTAGTTCGTTGCATTAAAATGTTCCTTCACCCGTTTCGGGGCGGAGACTGCGGTGTATTTCCCTTCGGCCACGCCCTCGAACTGCAGGGCAATGGCGTTATCTTTAGCGTAGATGGTGCCTGCTTCCGTAATGCTGTAAGTCAGCAGTCCGTTGCTGGCCTGGATGCTGATGTTCAGTCTGCCGTCGGGCGAGGTGAAAGTTCTCTCCAAGCCTTCCCCCTTTGGGGTGGCTTTCAGTGACAAAGTGGTTGCCAGCAAGAAGAGGATGGTAGATAGATGTTTCATGGAATTAGGAATTAGGAATGTGGAATTAGGAATGTGGAATTAGGAATGGCTACTGTGTGTTTTTCAGTATCAATTCCTCATTCCTAATTCCTCATTCCTAATTGATTGTGAGTTGTCATTTGATTTTATACTTGTAAACACGGCGGGCTTCTTCTTTGTGTTCGTAGGGATTGCCCACAATGGGTTTGTAACCGTCCTTCGGGTAAGCCACGATGACACGGTACAGTTTTTCCGTGTCTTCGGGCACCTTGAACTGTGTCTTGCCGCTGGTCACAATGCCTGAGTAGGTGGCCTGGGCGTTCTTGCGGGCTGCAACCAGCTGGTAGGCAAAGCCGTCGTTCTCCGTTTCTGGCTTAATGCTCATTGTGGCTTTCTTGCCTTTGATTTCCATGGGAATGACGTTCACGCCGTAGGTCATCAGTGGCCCGTCGTTCACCAGCTGGTTGGCGTACTTCTTGCACACCTCATGCACACGCGGATAGTCGAAGGTGATGAGTCGGCTGTAGGCATCGCAGATTTCCTTGGCAAACTGCTCCTCGTCCAGCCCGAACTTGCGCATGTAGGTCTGTGCTGGGTCTTCGCCCCGTTTGCCTTCGCGGAAGAGGTCGGCAATCACGGTTTTGCCGTGCTTCTCGCTCCAGTATTCCAGCACGTAGGGCGAATGGTAGATGTTTTCGCCAGCCAGGAATGGCAGGTTTGCCCCTTCGATGAAGCCCTTCCAGTGGAAATACTCGTCGTCAATCCAGTGCGGATTCACCTGCCAGAGCATCCACTGGCTGGTCATCTCGAAGATGCCGCCTCCGCCCCAGCTCTGCCCCGTGCCGTCGCTGCCAATCTGACTTTGGAACGAATGGCCTATTTCGTGGGCGATGGCATTCAGGTTTTTGTCCTTCACGCGGTTGGGCGCAATCCACAGCGCGCCAATGGTCTCGTCGTAGTCGCCGCCGTATGCCGTGCCCTCCAGCGAGTAGTTCAGCATGGCCATCATGCGATATTTCTCCGACTTGCTGCCTGGCAAGACGAAACGCAGACTATCCTTGTAGAAGCTGTAGAACTGCTCCAGCTTGGTGGTCAGGTTCTGCAGGTCCACCGTCATGTCAGTGCCCTCCAGCTGTGGAGCCTTGCTTAGGTCGCGGCCAAAGCCCTTCTCCCAGAACACCACGAAGTTGGGCGTTGTGGCCATGCGGTAATAGCTCCACTGCGAATCCTCCTTTGTGAAGTCATTCTCCCTTAAATCCTTCGGAATGTAAATCTCTTTTCCCGTCGGCAACTGATAGTCCTGTGCCGACACACTTAGGCAGAAAGCTGCACACAGCACACTGCCCAGCAGATGTTTTCTCATACTGTAAACGCAATCAAAAATTATTTTATTTTAAAATTGATTTTGTGCGCAAATGTAATAAGAATAATTGAACTCCACAACTTTTAATTAACAATTAACAATTAAACAATTCACGATTAACAATTCACAATTTGAGTATGGACAAGCAAGCCACAGATACTCAATTGTGAATTGTGAATTGATTAATTGGTAATTAGAGTTTAAGCGTAGCTGTGCATTCCGCCGAGGAAGAAGTTTACGCCGAAGTAGGTCATGAGGATGGTGAGGAAGGAGAAGAGTAGGTAGAGGTGGTAGTGGCGCGGACTGCGGAACCAGGTGAAGGAAGTGCTGTGGAGGGGCACTGCATAGACCATCATGGTGATGAGAGCCCAGACTTCCTTGGGGTCCCAGCCCCAGTAGCGACCCCATGAGACGTTGGCCCAGATTGCTCCGATGAAGATGCCGGCGGAGAGCAGGGCGAGGGCGGGGTAGAGCAAGAGGAGGCTGAGCTGGTGCATTTCGTCGGCTTTGCTGGAAACCAATAGGCCGTAGGCAGCACAGGCTGCGGTGATGGCGAGCAAGGCGTAGGCCATCATGACGGCACTGACGTGGATGCTGAGCAATGGGGATGAGAGGACGGGCATGATGTTGCTAATCTTCGGGTCCATTTGTCCCAGATGGCTGACAAGCAAGAGGAAGCCCGCCAGCAAAAGGCCAAAACTGAGCACAACAGGGAAGCGGCGATAGGACAACAGGGATGCGAGCATGACGGCCCAGGCCATCACCAGCATGGTTTCGTAGCCGTTTGACATGGGGACTGTGCCGCTCACCATCCAGCGCAGGGCGAGGCAGAGCGTGAGCATGAGGAACGAAAGACGAATGACGAATGACGAAATCCGAAAGACCCAACGGTGGCGCAGGAAGGAGAGCAGTCCCACCGTGAGGCACAGCATGAAGAGCACCGTGGCAAAGGGCACGGCGTTGTAGAGGCGTTCTGCCTGGAGCCGCACAGATGACGGTATGTCGGCGGCACCGTAGGTTTGCTGGTATTTCAGCATCTTGGCGAGCATTTCCTCGGCTGTGTCGGTCTGGCCGTCGCGATAATAGGAACCGAGCAGCGAAAGGGCATTGGCAAAGTATGCACTGCGGTCTGGCTCAATGCCGCTGGGCAGCGGGTCGGCTGGGGCATACCAGTTGCCTCGGTAGGGAAAGATTTTCAGCAGACGGCCATGGGTGAGCTGCATGATGAGCATGAGCTTCTCGTCCAGCTTCATCACGTCCTGGTGCAGTTTGTCGCTGTTGCCCATGAAGTATTCCTGAATGGCAGGGCCAAGGATGTACTGGTGGGAATCGCTGCTGAAAAGCATTGCCACCGAGACGTATGCGGGCAGACCGAAGTGCTGCTGAACGGCTTTCGACTTGACACGAATCACGGGTTCGCGTTCCCATTCATCTTTATAAAAAAGGAAACCTGCCAAGACCTGTTCGGCAGTGTAGTCCTGGTAGTGCCGCTTACCATAAAGCTTGCGCGTGAAGTCCAGTGCCTGGGTTTGCAGGGGGCAGATGCGGTCGGCGTAGAGCACATTGAGACGGCCCAGCTGGTCGGCTTGTTCAGCGGAAAGGCTCGTCTGCGCCGTGGTGCTTCCACAGCCCATGCCCCACAGGAGCACAGCCAGAAGTGCCGACTGCTTCAGTGACGGAGCGGAGAGAATGTGGCGGAAACGTCCCTTGGGGTCAATGAGCATCCAGAGCCAACTAATGAAGAGCAGGGCGTAACCCAAGTAGGTGACGGGTATGCCCCAAGGGTCGCAATTGACAGAGAGAGTTGTGCCCTGCATGTCATCGTCGTAACTGCTCTGGTAGAGCCGCATATTGCCAGCGGTGTATATGTTGTTCATCGATACTTGCCCCTTGCGGCTACCGTCTTTGTCCTTGATGGTGAAGTGGGAAATGTAGTCGGCGGCAGCCTGTGTGCCGTTGTAGTATCTGATGGAAAAGGTGTCGAGTTGGATGGTGAACGGCAGTGACTTCGCTTCGTGAAGGCCGTCGGGAGATTCTATTACGCAAGCAGATTGAATTTCACCCTTGCGTAGGTGAATGTAGCCTTGCCAGGCAGTGAGGTGGGTAAGCAGTGCGCCCAGCAGGATGATGAGCAGCGAGGCGTGCAGGGCCAGTGTGTTCAGCCGCCGAATCTTGCGCCTGAGGATGTAGGCAATGGCTGACACTGCCATCAGCATCCACAGCAGACAGAACCACCATGAGCCGTAGATGCTCTGCTGTACAAAGCCAGTGCCTCGGTACTTTTCTATGAAAGTAGCCATAGCCATCACAAGGATGACTATGGCATAGAGAGAAAATGTTATACGCTTCATGATTAGCTAAACGCTAAACGCTTATTCTTTATTTTATATGGATTGCAAGAATTTCACGACTGCGTCGCGTTCTTCCTTCGTAAGGTTGTAGAACTTCAGTGCACTTTCGTAAGCATCGGAGTCCTTGCTGTATGCGTGCCACATGATAGCCTCAATCTCGTTGCGGGCACGGCAGTCGTGCAGACGGTCCTGTGCACCTGTCAACATGAGCGAGAGGCCACGGCCCCAGAGCGGTGTGGTGCGACACCAGCCTGTGCGAATGTCGTTCTCCATGAAGAGTCGGTGCTGCACCATGTCGGTATAGGGATAGATGGTCTGGTAGGGGAATCGGGGCAAGATGTTGTTCGCATCCTTGCCGACTGAGGCTGCATACGCCTTGATGCTGTTGTCCACCCAGTAGTTGTCGGCACCCGTTGTCCACGACGGACGGTGACAAGCCTCGCAGCCCATTTGCTTGAAGAGCTTCTTGCCTTGCTTCACTGTGGCATCGTCCAAGTCGCGTGCGGCTGGAACGGCAAGGCCACGGTGCCAAACCATGAAGTCGTAGTAGTCTTTGTCCGACATTTCGGGAGCACCAAAAGCCTCAGTGTAGTTGTCGCCGCCCTTAGCTGCCGTGTTCATGCCCAGCAGTGTCTCCACCTTGGCAGCAATCTCTGCATCGGTCTCGGCATAGTAGGGATGGAGCAGGGAAGAAGTCGAAGCACCGTGCTGCTTGATGTAGCTGATGACTTCAGGGTCTTCTGCCTGAGCCTTAGCCCATGCGGGCGTGCTGTAGAGGTAGCGGCGGTCGGAGCGGGTCACATTGGTGATGTTCCAAATGGCGTTGGCACCAGCACCGTCTTGCAGTGAGGCACGGGTCATAGCGTAGGTAAACTTCTTCACGGCCTTTGTTCCGTCGGCCAGGGTGTACCATGCGCCGGCTGCCCAGTCGTTGGCGTTTGCGTCCCACATGTTTGGATTCAGTTTGTCAGTCTTTCCAATGCTCTTGAAGTAATTGCTCTCGGCTGCGTACTGAGCCTTCATGTCTTCCTGGCTGATGGCATCGAGCAAGCCTGTGCCATAAACGCCGATGGTGCTTTCAAGGCGCACTTCGTAGTCTGTAGGGCGTGGGTTGGTGTTGAAAGCCATCTGGTCGATGGTGATGACTGGATAAATCAGCTCGTAGGCTTCGCCGTCGGGAAAGTGGAGAGGCAGTCCGCTGGGCATCTGAGTGACTTTAGGCCAGCTGATGTGTATGCCGTCCTCGTTGATAGGAGCCTTAAAGGGAGCCATGGCCTTGGTCTGCGGCATACCTGTCACTTCGCTGATGTAGGGCGAAGCCAGGGTTGTGTAGCGCACGCCATCGGAGGTGTAGGCTTCTGTGGGATGATAGACAACGAGCAGATAGCCATTGCCGATGGTGTTGGCCTTGTACTCGTCCTGACGTTTGCCATGGCCATAGGACGGATGGCAGTGGATGCAGCTGGAGCGCACCCAGGCTGGACCTAGACCTTTGCGTGGTTCCTGCGAGTAGGTGTAGAGGTGTTCAAAGAAGTCCTCACCGTGCTTGAACAGGGCCTGTCCGTTGCTGATGACATCTACGGCTGGAACGGGGTCGGAGTAGCTCTTCAGCTCTGTTGTGCCGAGCTGCCCTCCGGGGTACCACTCGGCTGCGGAGAAGACATCGTTGGCCACGCCAAACTTCGAGTCTCCGTTCACCAATCGGCCCAGCTCATTGTTGTTCTCCTCTTCACACTCTTCACTGCTACACGATGCGAGGAACAGCGAGCTGCTTAGTGCTGATAAGCACAGCATGAAACTGATTTCTTTCTTCATGATAAGTTGGTTTTTTTTAGCCTCGCAGAGCGTTCACCCGTCTGCTGAGAGACAGGTGGACGCTCCATGGGGGAAGTTTATAATATGTTTATGAATGTCTTATTCGGGAATTTCAACAACTTCGTCATCCTCGAACTTCTTGCCTGAGAGTGTTTCCACATACTTTACGAAGGGGTAGGGCATACCAGCGATGTTGCTGATAGCATCGGTGATGGCCTGCTCCATAGACTTGGCAGTTTCGGGTGCCACCTGTGTAAAGAAGTTGTGGAAGCTGTGCTCGGCTGTGCCGGCAGCACCCTGTGGGTTGCCGTACCAAATGTTCTCGATGGAACGGATGTTGTTGCGGAAGTCAACGATAGAGTTGTAGCTGTAGGGTGACTCTACATAGAAGATGTAGCCGTCAGCAAACGGGTGACCGATTTTGCCCGATCCTACTTCGTCGGCAATGGCTACACAGCTGCCTTCCGATGTGTTGAGCAACTGCTGCAGTGCATCGGTGAGGTTGGCGAATGTGGTTCCGCTTCCGCTTACACCTGCGTTAATCATGTTCCAACCAAAGGAAAGTTTGTTCTTGGTCTGGTAGTCCAGTCCGGCAGCCTTCACTACAGCCAGGCGGTCAGCCGTGGGAGTGAGTTCCCATGACACTTGCAGCTGGTAGCAACGGTTCACCAGTTGCTTGGCCACAGCCTGTGCATACTTCAGCTCTTCGGCTGCGGGCACGCTTTCAAAACCTTTGTAGGTGTCGTTAGCCTGAAATTCTGCCACCTGGCGGTTCTGTCCGTTACGGAAGAGAACGAACTCCAGCGCGTGGAAACCAAGGATGCTGGCGTCCTCCAGAGCCTCATCGCTGTACTTGCCAGTGGTGAAATAGCTGAGCAGGAGGTCACGGTCGAGTGGCCAAGAGTCAATTGTGGGGTCAATGTCGAACTCGCTGGCTGCACCGCCAAGGAAGGCTTCGCTCTTTTCCCACCAAGCGCGGGCTACCTTGAAAGCGTCACAAGCGTCATCGATGTTGCTCTGCTTGATTTCGCTGGCTGAGAGGTCGCCCAGGGCCTGCTGGAGTTTCTGAGCAGCGTTAGCCAGTTGTGTGTAAGTAGGAATGATGACGTGGCAGACGGTGGCTGCGATGGTGGTCTGGAGTTCATCCTTCTGTGCCTGAGTCAGGTTGCTCTTCAGCACGGCCTTGGTAGCTTCGTTCAGCTGGTTGATGAGTTCGTCGCAACCGTTCATGGCCGCTTCACCGAAAGCGTGGTTTGAGTAGTCGGCAGAGACCCAGGTCTTTGCAGCGATGTCCTTGTCCATATCCAGCGTGTAGTTGGGTGCAGAGGCATCGCCAATCTTCTCTTCCAGAATCTCCTCGGCAGTCTTTGTTGTTTCGGCAGGAGTGGGGTCTGGACCGTTGTTGTCATCATCGTCCTTACTGCTGCAAGCAGTGAAGCTCAGTGTCATGGTGCTTACGGCTGCAAGCGCCAGTGCATAGTTGAAAATCTTTTTCATTACGTTTGTGTAGTTTTTAATTAGTAGTTATTGGTGTTTAAGTGAAATGTCAATCCTGTGGATTAGAGGAACCATCCGGCGTAGGCCACACCGATGTTGACGGAAGGTTCATTGTTGTACTTGCTCTTGAGGAATCGCTGCGAGTATTCGGCCTTGACGCAGACCTGCGGCAGTGGGTAGTAGTTGAGGCCGACAGCCATGCGCTTCACGTCGGTATAGTCGTAAGAGGCGTTGAGCACCTTTTCGGCGTAGGGATTGTACTGCTCGTAGCGGCCAAAGACATAGAGCTTCTGTTTGCTGTTGCGCGTCTTGTGAATCTGCGAGAACACATCGTAGCCGGCCTCGATGCCTATGGCGTATGCCTTGCTGCTCACGATGCGTGTGCTGTGGTGGTAGGGCGACTGCTTGTTGATGCGGTTGTACATGCTGTTCAGCTGCTCTGCATCGCCCAGGTGTCCGTAGTCGGCCTGTCCGCGCACAATCCAGTTGTGGTCGTTGTATGTGAAGTCAAAGGAGCCTATAAACACTGCGCCCTTGTTGGTGGCCGTGATGCCCGAAGCCTCGCGTGGGGCGGAGTTGCCGATGCTGTGACCATAGTAGGCACTAAGTCCCAATCGCAGACCGGGCACACTGAAGTTATCTACGCGCACGGCTGTGCCAAACTTGTTAGCTATTTCGTATTCCAGCGGCGAGGCTGCACCCTTGTGAATCCAGCCCACGTTGGTAAACTGGTCGGCATTGAGTCCGCCCAGCAGCTGGGCTTCGTAACGCCACTGACCTGCACGGCCCCAGAAGCTGATGCCCGTCTGGTGCCACGTGGAGGGCAAAATGTTGTTCTCGCCCTCAGGACGATATACGGTAAAGAAATTAAGGGGTTCGTGGTGCGCGTTGTTCAGTCCCACGGGCACGACGATGTGGCCCACGCGCAGGTTGGCAAAGGGTGCGAATGACTTCTGAATCCAGAACTGCTCTATTTCCACTTCGCCGCCTTTCTCTGTTTCCTGTTCCCATTCGCCAAACTCATCGTACTCCAGTTCGTAGGCCGTACCTGTGCCGCCGTGTTCAAACTCAATCTCGCTGCCCATTGTCCAGCCCTTGCCGAAGTCGTAGCCGATGTTGATGACAACATGAGGAATGTCGAAGCGGCCATGACTGGGGTCGTTCTTGTGTTCGTCTGCATTGACGTAACGCTTGGAGTTGTCGCTGTAGAAGTTGCGGCTCAGTGCCACCTCACCATAACCTCCGAGCGAGAGTCGCGAGAGTGCTTTTGTCAGTTTCGACACTTTCTCTGTTTCCGTGTTTTGCGCTGTGGCTGTGAGTGTGCACACAGTAGCGGCCAGGACCGCAGTGCCTTTTAATACCTTGTTCAATTTCATTTTTACCTTGTTGACAAATCTGTCTGTTTTTGTTAAATATTTGCAAATATAAGTTTTCGACTGCAAAATTACTGCCAAATCAACACAGCCGCAATACTCTATTTGCGTTATTGCAGACCCCGCCATTGAGTATTTGGCTGGGGGGCGATACTCACTTTTTGTGCCCGATACCCACTCCGACGGGCGTGATACCCAATTTTGGGTACAGTGGCACTGCACTCCCGTTGCCGTGGCACTGCACTCCCACTTTCGTCCCACTGCACTCCCACTGCCGTGGCAATGCAGTGCCGCCGCAGTCCCACTGTAGTGTGCCAGAAGTCCCACTGCATTGTGCCAGAAGTCCCACTGCATTGTGACGGAAGTCCCATTGTGTTGTGACGGGAATCACACCGCAGTGGGAGAGAAATTTCAGTGCAGTGTTGGTAGATATGGACTGAATTTTGTATCTTTGCACGCAGTTTTCAAACACAACCCACACAGATGTCCCGTCTCTACAACACCATCATGCTCTTGCTATGCCTCCTCATGGGGGGGCTGCTGACGCTGTGCACCACCGAGGGCGAGAGCCGCCTGGAGGAGGCCCAGCTCGACAGTGCGCGCACGGCCATGCTTCAGCGCATGGACTACGGCAAGGCTGAGGACATCTACCGCCAGTTGCGTGGCAAGACGCGCAACAAGCTCACCCGTCTGCGTGCCGATGAGGGGCTGATGAAGTTGTGTCAAATCTGTTCGCGCAGTAAGGAGTTCTACGACTACCGCTCGGATGCGGAGCGGCTCATGGCCGAACTGCGCACGGCGGAGCAGCACATGGACGCACGGAACGACTCGATTTGGCTGGCAGCCCAGCAGGAGTTCAGAGAGGTGTCGGCGGTGTACTACTACAACCTGCGCGACTTCGACCGCGCACGCGAGATTCTGGGCATTCCCCGCGAGCAGATGATGGGGCTGAAACCCTTCATGGCCCAATACATCGGGGCCGGCACCTACTATTACCGCTCGATGCAGAAGAAGTGGGCTGCCGACGCGCTCACAGACCAGGGCCGCTACGACGAGGCTCTGGACTCGCTGGCTGCGGCTCTCTACCTCGTCAACGAACATCACCGGAAGTACAGTTTCACGGGACTGGCTGACACATTATATATATATAATAGCGCCCCCGACACAATCTCCACCGAAATGCGCTGGATTCAAACCCCAGGGCTGATGTGTGTGCCGGAGTGGATGGCCTCGGTGCGCGACCAGCTGAGCATCACCCTCGGCGCAATGGGACGCAAGGCGGAGTCGGACTATAACCATAACATCTACTTCGACATCCTCGATGCCACCCGTCAGGATATGCTCATGGAGCAGCAGCTGGATGCACTGGAACGGCACGAGCAGTTCTTCCACATCCTGCTGGTAATCATTGCTGCCTTTGCCCTGCTACTGGTGTCGCTCGCAGTCAGCCTGTATCGACGACGCACGCGAACCGCTCAGCAACGGGTGGCACAACTGCGCAGCGACATCGAGCACGAATTGCAGGCCCTGCCAGCGCGGTGGCTGGAGCAGAGCGGAACCACTGTTGGCGAGATTGAAGACCAGATGGAGTATGCCGACGATGAACGCCGCGCCGCCGAAATGGAGATTGAGCAGAACAAGCGAGGCTATGTGGACAAGGCTACAAGCGTGGCCATCGCCAACGGCATTGTGCCCTTCCTGGACCGCGCCTTGCACGTGGCCGACAGGTCGTTTGACCGCGACTACCTGCTGGAACTGATTGACAAGATAAATGACTACAACGAGGTGCTGGGACACTGGGTCAAGATTCGTCAGGGAAGCGTGTCGCTCAGCATCGAGAGTTTTTCGCTGGAAGACCTCTTTGCGGTGGTCAGGAAAGCCACACGCCTATATGAAAGCAGCGGTTTAACTTTGTCTGTGCAACAGACTGATTCCGTAGTGAAAGCAGACAAGGCTCTCACGCTCTTCATGATTAACACGCTGATGGACAACGCACGGAAGTTCACGCCGCAGGGAGGCCGTGTCAGCGTGGCGGCAACGGAGACGGAAGACTACGTGGAAGTATCGGTAGAGGACACGGGCTATGGCATGACGGAGCAGGACACACGTGAGGTGGTGACGGCAAAGAAGGGCCACGGTTTCGGACTGATGAACTGCCGTGGCATCATTGAGAAGTACAAGAAGACCAACCGACTCTTCAGCGTGTGCACATTCGGTGTAGAGAGCCAACTGAACAAGGGGAGCCGCTTCTACTTCCGACTGCCCAAGGGACTGAAACGGACTCTCATGCTGATTGCCGTGCTGACACTCTCTTGCAGGGGCTATGCCTTCCAGCCCGAAGACCCCAATCTGACCAAGGCACGGATGTATGCCGACAGCGTGTTCTATGCCAACACGCAGGGGCAGTATGGGCGCGCCATCGACTACGGAGACTCTGTGCTCACGGCCCTGAACTATTTCTACATGGAGCAGACTGGACGCACCGACCACTTGCTGCTCATCGAGGGCGAAAGCAGCGATATGCCGGAGGTCAGGCTGTGGCAAGAGCGGTTCGACACAGACTATGGCATCATCGTGGATGTGCGCAACGAAATGGCCATTGCAGCCCTTTCGCTCAACCGCAAGCACCTGTATCGCTACAACAGTGATGTGTTCACACGGATGTATCAATTGCTTTCGCAGGACGAAAGCCTCTCTGAGCGCATTGCCCGGCTGGAGCGTACCAACGCCAACAAGGGGCTGGTGGTCAACATGAGCGTGTTGCTGCTGCTGCTGTTTGTGCCGCTGCTCTTCATGTACTACTATCACAAACACCTGCTGCCCCTGTTCAACCTGCGGCAGGTAAAGGGGCTGATGGAGACACTGTTCACTACGCCACGCGAACAGTTCATGCCCACCCTGCAAAGAGGCGTTAACGACCTGGTGCCAGTGGATGATGTCTGCCTGGGAATCTATGACAAAGACCAGCGCGGACTACTTTTCCACCACGCCCGCCACAATGCCGACGAGAGCCTGCAGCAGTTCATGAACTACGCCTATTTGGACGGCAAGGAGATTAAAGACCAGAAACTGGGCGTGGCAGCCTTTCCGCTCAGCGCGAGGGTGGGGGACGACGTGCAGACGGTGGGTGTGATGGGACTCAAACTGCACTCCAACCGCCTGACGAACACAGAGGCAGAACTGATGGAGTGGGTTGCCCAAAGTGTGGCACAGTATGTGTACAGCACCGACACCCGCATCGAAGAACTCCAGCACGACTTGGAACTGCGGCAAGACGAGGTTCGGCGTGCCGATGCGGAACTGAGCCGCATCCATGTGCAAAACATGATTCTCGACAATTGCTTGAGCACCATCAAGCACGAGACCATGTATTACCCCAATCGCATCAAAGACCTCCTGCTCCGCAACCTCACTGCCGAGGACAACTCGGCCCAGCAAGAGGTATCGGAGCTTATACATTATTATAAAGAAGTGTTCACTGTGCTCAGCCAGTGTGCCATGAAGCAGCTGGAGCGCACCGTGTTCCGCCGCCGCCAGATTCCTGTGCGCCAGCTGACGGACTACGCCGCAGAGCGGGCCCGCCACTACCAGGAACGCCAGTTCACTGGGCTGCGCTTCGCAGCAGACAGCCCGGAAAAACCGGGAAAACCGGATATTTCGGTCATTCCGGAAAGCCCGCCGCCTCCCGCCCAGCCCACCATCCTGGGCGACCCCGTAATGTTGCAATACATGCTCGACACACTGCTGCAAGCCGCCTACAGCGTTAAAGAATGTGGAGAATTGAAGCTGGATTTTGCCGTTTCCGAGCAATTCTGTACCTTTGCACTGACTGACAGCCGCCGCCACTGGACTGCGGACGAAATGCGCACCCTCTTCTATGCCGACACACTGCGCTACGACTCGCAGGAGGACCGTCTCATCGGCTCGGAATACTTGCTCTGCAAACAAATCATACGCGAGCACGACGAGCACTGCGGCATTCGCGGCTGCCGCATTTATGCCACTGACGGCAACACCGTAGTGTTTACTTTACCAATGAAAACTAAATAGCGAGATATGGAGAAGTTCAAAGTAATTATTGTAGAAGACGTAAAACTGGAGCTGAAGGGTACGGAGCAAATCTTCCGTGCCGACATTCCGCTGGCAGAAGTGGTGGGCACAGCCATGACCGAGACTGAGCTGTGGCCGCTGATGAACAGCAATACGCCCGACCTGGTACTGCTCGACCTGGGACTGGGGGGCAGTACGACGGTGGGAGTGGACATCTGTAAGCAACTCAGGCGAAGGTATCCGCAGGTACACGTGCTCATATTCACGGGTGAGGTGCTCAACGAGCGGCTTTGGGTGGATGTGCTCGATGCAGGAGCCGACGGCATTGTGCTGAAGAGCGGCGAACTGCTCACGCCCGACCTTGTCTATAGTGTGATGGAGGGCAAAAAGTTTGTGTTCAACCGCCCGATACTGGAGAAAATTGTGCAGCGGTTCCGCCAGTCGGTGCTCACAGAGAGCCGCCGCAGCGAGGCCCTTTTGGACTACGACATCGACGAATACGATGAGCGGCTGCTCCGCCACCTTGCGCTGGGCTATACGAAGGACATGATAGCCAACCTGCGCACCATGCCTTTCGGCGTGAAAAGCCTGGAAAAGCGGCAGGTGGACCTTGTGTCGCGCCTCTTTGGTGAGGGGCAGACGGGCGTGAACGCCACGCGGCTGGTGACGAAAGCCCTGCAACTGGGCATCATCAATCTTGACAACCTGACCCCCGATGACTAAGCTACTGCTGAAATGGTTGCTTCTGCTTGAGCTGTTGGCCTTTCCGCTCATTGCCATCTCTTCGTGGGTGGTGAGCATATACAACAGCGGAGCCAACAATTTGCTGGCTCCCAATGGGCTGCGCTGGCTGTTGACGAGCTTCGTGAGCAACTTTGCCCGTCTGCCGTGGGCCGAGATTCTGCTGGGGCTGATAGCACTGTCGGTGTTGCAGTTTTCGGGCATTGCCGACTGCGTAGTGCATCGCCCCACACAGAAGCAACAACGCGCACTGCTGTTTGCCTTGGCTGCCCTGGTCAGCATGGTGGTGGCTGTGGGGGCACTGACTGTATTGCCGCCCTACATTCTGCTCAATTTCTTTGGCGGCACGGCGCAGTCGCCCTTGACAGACAGCCTGCCGGGGCTGCTTTTCATCACAGCCGAAGTGGTGGCTTGCGTCTATGGCTACACGTCGGGAAAGATGGTTACTATCGAGGACTTTTCGGTGGCACACTCGCAACTCATCGTGCAACTTTCACCCTTATTTATCCACGCCTTTTTGCTGTCACAAGTCTTTGAGTGGATTAAATATTCTTATTTTTTATGAATAATGTGCCGCAGTTGCACTGAAAAATCGTACATTTGCAGCAAAAATAATTGGTTTACGTAGTTCTCACAGTTGTTTAATATGGTCACAACATAACACTTGAGAATTATGATTAGTATTAAAGGACGAAGAATTATGGCTGGACAGTACAAGCCTACAGATAAGTTGAGCTTCGTGATAGCCAATGACTATCGACTCTTGCAGATTATGAGTCGATTTGGCATTTCGTTGGGATTCGGCGAAAAGACTATCATGGAGGTGTGCCGACAATGTGGAGTGGATGCCGACACGTTTATTACGGTTATCAATTATGTGAAGGACGGTGCAGAGGATCATCCCCAGCACGTGGAGCACGTCAATGTGTCGGCAGTTTTGAATTATCTGAAGCAGACGCACCGCTATTTCCTGGACTACTTGCTGCCCACTATACGCTTCAATCTGCTTAACAGCATCGACTGTTCGGTGCAGAACGAGATTGCCTTCCTTGTACTGAAATTCTTCGATGAATACGTGGAGGAAGTGCGCAAGCACATGGAGTACGAAGAGAACACCGTGTTCAGCTATGTGCAACAACTCATCGACGGCGAGGTGGTGGACATTGAGGGCGGACATTTGCTTTCGCGCCATCACAGCAGCATCGAAAGCAAACTGAAGGAACTCAAAAAGCTTTTCATTCAGTACTACCCTCAGCAGGAGAACAACGAGAAGTTGAACTCGGTCATCATCTCAATCTATCAGGCCGAGGAAGAGCTTAGCATCCACTGTCTGGTGGAGGACAACATCTTTTCGCCCGCAGTGCGCCGGCTGGAGCACCACAACAAGCAGAACCGTAGCACACAGTCGGACAAAAGCAGCGATGAGACTCCGACGGCTGCCGACGAACAGCTGTCGGAACGAGAAAAGGAAATCGTGGTGTGCGTAGCGAAGGGAATGGCCAACAAGGAAATTGCCGACAAACTCTTCCTGAGCATCAACACCGTGACGACACACCGCCGCAACATCGCCCGCAAACTGCACATCCACTCCTCAGCTGGCATTACCATCTATGCCATTGTCAACAAACTGGTGACGCTGGAGGAAGTGAACATGTAGTGGCATTTTATAAACAGACAAATTACAATTCAATCATTGAATATGGACTTCAAAGAACTCGTACAGAAGCGCCGCAGTGTGCGCAAATTCACAGACCAAGAGATTAGCCCCGAAGCCTTGCAGACCATCCTGCGCAGTGCACTGATGGCTCCCACCAGCAAGGGCACACGGGCATGGCACTTCATCGTGGTGGACGACAAGCCGATGCTGGAGAAAATCTCGATGTGTCGCGAACTGGGCAGCCAATTTGTGGCAGGCGCAGCTGTAGCCATTGTGGTGCTGGGCGACCGTGAAGTGACCGACGCATGGACCGAGGATGCCGCCATAGCAGCCGTTACTATGCAATATCAGGCCGCAGATTTGGGACTGGGAAGCTGTTGGTGCCACATCCGCAACCGTTTCATGGAGAACGGCGAGCCTTCAGACAACATCCTGCGCTTCCTTCTGGGCTATCCCGAAAACCTTACTGCCGAATGTGTCATTGGCCTGGGCTATCCTGCCATTGAACGCAAACCGCAGGATGAAGACAAGCTGAAATGGGAAAATGTCAGCATCTATAAACCGTAATAGAACGCATGATAAACTACGACCTCACCAAGATACGCGCACTCTTCTTTGACGTGGATGGGGTGCTCTCTGCGGAAACCATCCCACAGCATCCCGACGGCGAGCCAATGCGCACAGTGAACATCAAGGACGGCTATGCCTTGCAGCACGCTGTGAAGCAGGGACTGATTATAGCCATCATCAGCGGCGGGCGAACCAAGAGTGTGCGCAAGCGATACGAAGGTCTCGGCGTGAAGGAAGTTCACCTTGGTGTGGCTGTCAAGATTGAGAAGTATCGCGAACTAAAAGAACGTCTCGGATTGGCCGATGAAGAGATACTCTACATGGGTGACGACATTCCCGACTATGAGGTGATGCAGCAATGCGGCTTGCCTTGCTGCCCGGCTGATGCCGCTCCCGAAATCAAGGAAATCTCACGCTACATTTCCCAAAAGAAAGGCGGAATGGGTTGCGGACGCGATGTGCTGGAACAAGTGCTCAAGGCCCAGGGACTCTGGATGCACAATGCGCAGGCTTTTGGCTGGTAATTGGGCGCAGAGACTTTTCTCCTCCACAACAAACAGAACTATGCTCGAAAATCTACAGAATTACAACATCATATTAGCATCAAACTCGCCACGCCGCAAGGAACTGCTCAAGGGATTGGGTGTGCCCTTCCAGGTGCGTGTGTTGCAGGACATTGACGAGACTTATCCCGCAGACCTCCATGGCGAGGACATCGCCCTATATATTTCGCGAAAGAAGGCCGAGGCTTATCGGAGCACAATGGCCGACAACGAACTCATTATCACAGCCGACACAATAGTCTGTGTGAATCGCGAAGTGCTGGGCAAACCAGTGGACAAGGCCGATGCCGCCCGCATGTTTCACATGATGAGCGAACGCGAACACCAAGTCATTACGGGCGTGTGCATCGTTACGAAAGAAAAGACGGTGCAGTTTGCATCCACAACGGACGTGACTTTTGCTCAGCTCACTGAGGAGGAAATCGACCACTACATTGATTGTTACCATCCCTTCGACAAAGCTGGTGCCTATGGCATACAGGAATGGATTGGGTATATCGGCATTACTGGCATAAGGGGATCGTTTTTCAACGTTGTCGGACTTCCCGTGCAACGTCTTTACACTGCACTGAAACAGTTTTAAGTATTAACTGACTTTTTCCTAAACATAAAGATTTTTTCATTCTATATTCTATGCCTATGACTACCGTACACGAACTCGATGAAACCGACATACAGATATTGCGCCTTCTGCAAGAAGACTGCCGACTCACAACCAAGGAACTTGCCTTGAAAATACACCTTTCCGTTTCGCCCACATATGAACGTCAGCGCAGGCTGGAACGGCAAGGATTCATCAAGAAATATGTGGCCATTCTGGATGCAGACCATTTGGAACGCGCATTCTTGGTTTATTGCACTGTGAGCATGAAGCAAATCAATCACGACATTGCAGTGAACTTTGCCGAGACTGTGGCAGAGTGGGGCGAAGTGACCGAATGCTACAACATTTCGGGCGATGGTGACTACATGCTCAAAGTATGCGTGGGCAGTATGCACCAGTATCAACAATTCATACTTAATAAGCTGGGCACGCTGGGCTATGTGGGCCACATTCGCTCAGTCTTTGTTATGGACACTTTAAAACTCAGTTATGGACTACCGCTTTAATTACAAAACGGGGCGTTACAAAGCCCTTGCCTTTGTCTGTCTTTGCTTCTTCACGCCGACAGCTTATGCGCAGGATACGTATAAAAAGTCTGCCTTCATCAAGGAAATCAAATCGAACATGAAGAACAAGGCTTACGCACGTGTCACCGACAATGTGCGCAGTGCCTTGCAGAAGTTTCCCGATGTCGTCAGCATAGACCCCGAATACTACTATTACAACATACAGGCTTGCCATGCACTGGCACTTGAAGAGGAGAAAAAGATGTACCTCGGCCAGAAAGCCGATACGGTCAAATACTTTGACTACGTCTATACCGTTTTCACTGATGGCACACGTTGCGACAGCTTAGCTAACATACCGAACCAAAAGGGCAGGGTAGTCAACAGCTACTATAAGCATATTCTCTCGCTCATTTCTGACAACATGGCGAAACTGCCTGCGGGAGCCAGATTTTCCTTTCAGAAAAAGAATTATCAGCGTGCCTACGACTATGCCACCATGTTTCTCCGCATCGCTGAAGATTCGCTCAGGTTTCAGCAGTGTAAAGCTCCAGCTGCCGAAGTTCACTCCACATCGGCCATTGCAGTACTGTCTGCCTACGCACAAGGAAAGTATCGGGATGCCCTTCCACATTTGCCCATGGCTTTGAATGAAAACACACGCCACCGCCAAATTCTGGAAATTGCCTGCCGATGCTACGAGGGAGTCGGCGACACCCTTCATTTCGAGCACTCACTGAGCGACGGAGTCAGCCGATACCCTTCCGACTCCTACTTCTTCCTATCCCTGGTCAAACTTTATAATGACCAGCATCGCTATGCAGATGTGTTGGAGCAGACGAAAAGAATGCTCCAGATAGATTCGCAGAACCGTGACCTTTGGTACATACGAGGCAAAGAGGAAACTTATCTCAGTCGCGACGATGAAGCACTGCAGTCCTTTGTCACGGCGACAGAAATCAAGACTGACGATGCCGAATCGTACTCGGCCATCGGCAACATCTATCTCAATATGTCGCGCAAGGCATACGAACAGCAGAGTGGACTCACGGGAAAAAATCTGCAAAATAAGAAAAACGAATTACATAATCTGTACCTCAAGTCAAAAGCTGCATTTGAAAGTGCACGCCAGTACAAGCCGCAAGACACAGCCCTTTGGCTATCCGGACTTAAAGAAATCTACTTCAAACTAAACATGGGCAAAGAGCTTAAAGCCATAGAAAAAATGAGGTGAAAACAAACTCTTTTATTAACGCTACATCATCCAAATCAAAATCCACATGGTTTTATTTCCAAACGCAAAAATCAATATCGGGCTTAACATCACAGAGCGACGCAACGATGGCTACCATAATCTTGAAAGCATATTTTATCCCGTCAACATCTACGACCGTTTGCAGGTCGATATCAATACAGAGGAACACGCCTTTGGATGTACGATTACACTCGACGGAATTGAAATAGAAGGCCGTCCAGAAGACAATCTGGTAGTGCGAGCCTACACACTCCTGGCCGAGAAGTACAATCTGAAACCAGTGCGAGTGAAGTTGCAGAAACTCATACCAATGGGAGCGGGACTTGGCGGAGGTTCGAGCGATGCCGCCTTCATGTTGAAAGCACTCAATGAGCTTTTTCAGCTTGAACTCAGCGACCAACAACTCGAAACCTTTGCTACACGCCTGGGCGCAGACTGTGCCTTCTTCATCAAAAACCAGCCTGTGTATGCCACTGGCATTGGCAATGTGTTCCACTACGATATGCCTATTCCCTCATTGTCGGGCAACACGCTCCTGCTGGTCAAGCCCGATGTGTTTGTTTCCACACGCGATGCCTATTCACTCGTAAAACCTGCCAAACCCAGCCACCCACTCATTGAATGTGTCAATGCACCCTTAAGCCAGTGGAAAGGACTGATAACAAACGATTTCGAGGCAAGTGTGTTCCCTAAATTTCCCATTATTCAGGCAGTAAAAGAAAAACTCTACCTAATGGGTGCAACTTATGCCAGCATGTCGGGCAGCGGTTCCAGCGTCTTTGGACTCTTCAGCCATCGCCCCCAAATAGAACTTGACAATCTTTTCCCCGATATGTTCTCGGTTACATTAAACTTATAACCTCACAATCTTCCACTTCATGATTCCATTTCTCGACCTTCAGGCCATCAACCATTCCTTTGGGCAGCCGCTCATTGATGCAGCCACTCAGACCATCCGCTCAGGCTGGTATCTGCATGGTAACGAGACTGCTGCATTCGAAGCAGAGTGGGGCGAATACTGTGGGGCACCTTATGTCATTGGCGTTGGCAATGGATTGGATGCCCTGCGACTCACGTTGCAAGCCTGGAAGATTATGTTAAATTGGGAGGATGGCGACGAAGTCATAGTTCCCGCAAACACCTTCATCGCCACGCCATTAGCCGTTTCGCAAGTAGGGCTGAAGCCTGTCTTCTGTGAAGTAAACTTCAGTAACGCGCTCATCCGCACAGATTCGTCCTATCTGAAGACACTGCTGACACCGCGCACCCGCTGCATCATTCCTGTTCACTTATACGGACAACTGGCCAATCTGACTGAAATCTACCGCTTTGCGCAACGCCATCTGCTGCAAGTGCTGGAGGATGCTTGTCAGGCCCACGGTGCACGCTCTATATATAATAATAATGTACGCACGTGCGCGTACAGTTTTTATCCAGGCAAGAATCTGGGTGCACTGGGCGACGGCGGCTGTGTGACGACCCACGACGGAGAGCTTGCCGCGCTGGTGCGCAACCTTGCCAACTATGGGCAGACTGAGAAATACATCCACGACTACAAAGGCATCAATTCGCGCCTGGACGAACTTCAGGCAGCCATCCTCCGTGTGAAACTGCGTCGGCTCGACGCTGACAATCGGCGCAGACAGCAGATAGCCCAATTCTACGCAGAACAATTTGCCGCCGAACAGCCAGCTGCTGTGCAGGACGGAACCCATGTTTACCACGTTTATCCGTATCTGGCAAAAGACCGCACACGGTTGCAGCAGCATCTGCAAACCTGCGGAGTCCAGACGCAGATACATTATCCCGTGCCGTGTCACCAACAGAAAGCCTACGCCGACGCGGAGTCCGTTTCATTGCCAGCGGTTGAATATTGGTGCAGCCACGAATTGTCCTTGCCAATCTCACCAGTCCTGACCGACGAGCAAGCCGAACACGTGGTCAAATCTGTGCAGTCCTTTCAAATTTGAATGGAGATTATGTTAAATCGAGAATGCAGTGCCACAGCTGTGGGAGAACTTTCCTACCTGCGTGGCACTGCATTCTCTTTTCTGTGGCAATGCAGTGGGACTTCAGTGGCAATGCACTCCCGCTGCGGTAGCAATGCAGTTTCACTGCGGTGGCAATGCAGTGCTACTGCAACGAGACTGCATTGCTACTGAAGTCCCACAGTTTTCCCGTTTGGCCGAGAAAGTTCTCTCGCTGCAACAACAAACCTATGTGGTAAAAGTTTTTTCGCACTTCAAATGAGTATTTCAGTTTTTTTCCGTAACTTTGCAGCCGTTTATGGAATATCGGAGATTATATAATGAGGAGACCGGAGCTCAGCTTCAGTTTTCTGTCTTTAGGCCAACAGACGGATTGGCAGAGTATCATGCCATGATACAGATTGAGCCTCGTGGCGACAACTTCCAAGCCCAACTGGAGCGGATTCAGTTGGCCGAGGCAACCTTGATGGGACAACCCGAACTGAGGGGTGCAGTCCCAGTGTTTATGCGCTACTTTCTTTCCGATTCCACAAACCAGCAGACCCTCGTCAAGAACAAATTGCAAGCGGACGGCCAGCCGCATTGCACGATTTCGTTCATCCAGCAATCTCCGCTCAACGGTTCGAAGATTGCCCTCTGGGTGTACCTTGTAGGCGCAGAGGCAGAGGTCAGGAACGAGGCTGACGACCTGCATTCCACGCTGATGATTCATAACGGATACCAACACGTGTGGACCATGGGCTTGTCGAGCAACGAGGGAACTTCGGGCGAACAAACAACGACACTGCTGAATCGCTATGAGCAGCTGCTGGCTGACTACGGCGGCACATTGGCCGAAAACTGCATCCGCACGTGGTTCTTTGTGCGCGATGTCGATACACAATACCACGGGCTGGTCGTTGCACGCCGCGAAAACTTTGCGCAGCAAGGGCTGACCGCTCAGACCCACTACATTGCCTCGACAGGCATAGGCGGTAATCCTGCCGACCCAAAGGCTATTATTCAGCTGGGCTGCTATGCCCTACTCGGTTTTCAGCCAGCGCAGCAACGCTATCTGTACGCTCCCACCCACCTGAACCGAACTTACGAATACGGCGTGACCTTTGAACGCGGCACGCTGATGGAGTATGGCGACCGTGGACACATCTACATTTCGGGCACGGCTTCTATCAACAACAAGGGCGAAGTGATGCACGTGGGCGACGTAGCATTGCAGACGCGCCGAATGTGGGAGAACGTGGAGCAGTTGCTGGCCGAAGGCGGGATGACTTACGACAATGTGATGCAAATCATCGTGTATTTGCGCGACATAGCAGACTATCAACTGGTTGACCGTATGTTTAAAGAACGTTTTCCGCAGATTCCCCGTGTCATTACGCTGGCTCCCGTGTGCCGCCCGACATGGCTCATCGAGATGGAGTGCATAGCCGTAGATGCTCGGCAGACCGATTTCCCGCGCTTCTGACTCCAAATACCTACTCGGCAGCCACCTTTCACAAAATCTGAGTATTGCACAGTTGGAAAAGTTGCCGTACCTTTGCAGCGTAAAAAAACGAATCTTTACTCATAATGATATTAAGTCCGTGCCGTGAGGCACCATATCTTAGCGGAAGCTAAGTTCTTTAGAATTACGTAAACCATAAAATGTTAGAGAAACAATGGCCGTTCATCTCTTCGTGACGAAAAGACGAAACGGCCACTCTTTTTGTGACAAAAAGAGCGGAAAACTCAAAAAAAAGCGAGCAAATTCTTTGTGGAATCAGAGAAACAATGTATTTTTGCAATAGTTTTAATTCATGCAGACCATTTTCAGAATGCACACACAAAGAAGAACTATTTAACCCTATAAAAAGTAATACTATATGCGAGTTATCATTGAACCTAACTACGAAGCCCTGTCAAAGTGGGCTGCCACCTATGTGGCAAACCGAATCATCGAGTCGAACCCCACTCCCGAAAAGCCCTTTGTGCTGGGCTGCCCCACAGGGTCTTCACCGCTGGGACTCTACAAGGAATTGATTCGGATGTATGAGGAAGGCAAATTGTCGTTCCAGAACGTTGTCACCTTCAACATGGACGAATATGTGAAACTGCCAGAAGACCACCCGGAGTCTTACCACAGCTTCATGTGGAAAAATTTCTTCAGTCACATCGACATCAAACCCGAAAATGTGCACATCCTGAACGGCAATGCGCCCGACCTGATTGCAGAGTGCGAACACTACGAAAGGATGATTGCCGAGGCTGGAGGCATTGACCTCTTCATGGGAGGCATTGGTCCCGACGGCCACTTGGCATTCAACGAGCCTGGCTCTTCACTCTCGTCGCGCACACGCATCAAGACGCTGACCACAGACACCATTCACGCCAACAGCCGATTCTTTGACGGCGACCTCAGCCTTGTTCCCAAGCAGGCTCTGACTGTGGGCATCGGCACCGTGATGGACGCTAAGGAAGTGCTCATCGTGGTGAATGGCCACAACAAGGCACGTGCGTTGCAGCACGTGATTGATGGCGAAGTTTCCCACAAATGGACTGCCTCCATGCTCCAGATGCACCCCCATGCCATCGTAGTGTGTGACGAGGCCGCTTGCGATGAACTGACCGTGGGCACCTACAAGTATTATCTTGACAAAGAGCGTGGTAATCTGTAAACAGAAACGAACTGAAACGTCGATAATAAAGAATCCGTGCGGCGGGAACATCCCTGTCGCACGGATTCTTTATTTATGTAAACGTCAAGTCTGAGTTCATGGCTGACCGTCGCGCTTAACTGAATAGCAGTTCGTCGGCTGTGGCACTGACCTCGATAGGCTTCTCTCGGCTGACTTCGCCACTGAGCATTTTCTTCGACAACTCGTTGAGCAACTTGTCCTGGATAGCACGCTTGACCGGACGTGCACCGAATTGCGGGTCGAAACCAGCCTTTGCGATGTAATCTACAGCCTTGTCGTCCACGTGGAGCGTTACACCGTTCTGGGCTACCATCTGTGTGACCTTGTCGATTTGCAGTTTCACAATCTGGCGGATTTCACTCTCGCCCAGCGGTGTGAACTCAATGATTTCATCGACACGATTCAGAAATTCCGGGCGGAAAATGCTGAAGAGTGAGTCGCGTGGTGCATTGCTGGTCATGATGATGATGGTGTTCTTGAAGTTCACGGTTCTGCCCTTGTTGTCGGTCAGACGGCCATCGTCGAGCACTTGCAGCAGTACGTTGAAGACATCAGGGTGT
>JAFTEV010000102.1 GCA_017453465.1 Bacteroidaceae bacterium
TGTTTGTAAAAACAACGTACATTGTTTTTGAAAACAACGCCGATGTTTTTACAAACAACGCCGTTGCGTCAACTTTCTTTGCCGAAGTGAACAAAAAAAGACACCACCCCGAAAGAAAACGGAGCGGTGCCGGAGTGGAGTCTCAGTGAAGTGCGGCGGCTGCGACTATGCGTTGCCGCTGGTGGCAGCCTTCAGATTGATTTGCGTGGTAACGCTGCTGATGAGCTTTTCCATAATGATGGGCTTGTTGATGAAGTCGTTGGCACCGAGCTTGAAGCCCTTCACGATGTCGGCCTCAGAGTTGAGAGCCGAGAGGATGATAATAGGCAGCGACTTGGTCTTCTCGTCAGCACGTAGGCGGCGAATGACTTCAAAGCCGTCTATGCCAGGCATCATCAGGTCGAGCAACAGCAGGTCGGGCTGGTCTTTGGCTATCATATCGAGTGCCGCCTGCCCACTGTTGGCCGTCTGCAACTGAAACGTGTACTGGGAGAGCATCTTTTTGATGAGAAGCACATTGAGAGGTACATCATCGACCACTAAGACTTTCAATTCATCCACATTGATACCAGGATTGATAAGTGCATTCATAAAAATAGGTTTTAATGATTAAAGAAATAATTTATGTTTGTTAGGTTTCTGTTTCGGATTGTTTTCTGGGCTGGGACTGACAGCCATCAGATTTCGTGGTAGAAGGGTTCGCCCTGCATGGCAGAACGGTAGAAGCCCTTGATGTCACAGAGAATGCCGCCGGGACGCAACATGGCGGGGACGGGCAGTGTGGCAAACTCCCGGTGCTTGACACAGAGCAGGATGGCGTCGTACTGCTGGCCGGCTATGGCAGCGATGTCCGACACGATGTCCACACCGTAGTCCTGCTTCACCAGCGCAGGGATGGCGTAGGGGTCGGCAATGGTGACGGTGTCGCAGAATTGGTTGAGTTCGTGCACGACATCGATGACCTTGGTGTTGCGGATGTCGTTGCAGTTCTCCTTGAACGTAAAGCCCAGCACCAGGACACGGGCACTCTTGGGCGCAATGTCGGTCAGGTTCATCAGCTTGACAACTTGGTCAGCGATGTACTTGCCCATGGTGTCGTTGATGCGACGGGCTGCGGTGAGCAGATTGGCCGATTCGCGATAGGCCATGGCTCGCTGAATGAGGTAGTAGGGATCAACGCCGATGCAGTGGCCCCCAACGAGACCCGGCTCAAGCCGAATGAAGTTCCACTTCGTACCGGCTGCTTCGAGCACGTCGCGTGTGTTAATGCCCATGGCGTTAAAGATGTGGTCTATCTCGTTCATAAAGGCGATGTTGACATCACGCTGGCAATTCTCCACAATCTTGCAGGCTTCGGCCACGCGCATTGTGGGTGCTTTGTGGGTGCCGTTCTCCAGCACCGAGCCATAGAGCCTGTCAACGAAGTCGGCCACTGCGGGCGTGGAGCCGGAGGTGACTTTCTTGATGCGCTCCACGGTGTGCTCGCGGTCGCCTGGGTTCACACGTTCTGGCGAATAGCCTGCGAAGAAGTCCACGTTGAACTTCAGTCCCGACACGCGCTCGACCACGGGGAGGCAGTCTTCCTCGGTTGCTCCGGGATAGACGGTGGACTCGTAAACCACTACGTCGCCCTTGGAAATGTGGCGACCCACAACTTCGCTGGCTCCAATCAGGGGGCGCAGGTCAACCAGGTGGTGCTTGTCAACCGGAGTCGGCACGGCCACGATATAGACATTGCAGGTGTCCAGCGCAGCTTCGTCACTGGTACACGTCAAGCCGCCCCGAAGCGAGGCTTGCATTTCTGCGTCGGTAAAGGTGTCGGTAGAGTCGTGTCCCGACAGCAATTCTTCTACACGAGACTTGCTAACATCAAATCCCACTACGCTGTACTTGCGCGCAAAGAGGCAAGCCAGCGGAAGTCCTACATAGCCCAGTCCTATTACGGCTATCTTTGAGTTTTGTATGTTCTGCATATCAATGAATGAATGTGTTTGTTTCTTTATTATATATATAATGTGTACCCGTGCGGCGGGTGTGTTTGCAGCGAATTGGCCCAGAGGCTGTGACTAAGCCCGCTCCAGCTGGGCATACCTTGAAGTCTTCTTCGGATTCCACGGGTCTTTGTAGGAAGAGAAGAAGAAGAGTTCCTTGGTGTGGGCTATGAGACGCACAATGCGCATGAAGTAGCCCGTGTAGAGCGAAGTCAGCGGCAGGAAACGAATGAGGAAGAACTCTTCGCGCTTACGCTCCGTCACGGCCATAATCACGGTAAAGGCAATCAGCGAAAAGCCGAAACGCAGGAGGAAGTCGAGCAGCATGACCTCGAAGATGTGCTCGCTGAAGGTCCACATGAGGTTGACGAAGTAGAAGAGCCAAATGTAGTTGAAGACGCAGTCGTAGATGATGCTCTCCATGTTGGAGGCAAAGTTGGAGAAGTTCCAGTTGCGCTGCGGCAGCAGAATGTCGCGGTGCTTGCGCACACGGAAGCGGATGAGTGACTTGGACCAGCGCAGACGTTGCTTGAAGAGCTTGGTCCACTTGGTCGGCACGCTGGTGAGGCAGACTGCGTCCTCTGCGAATGCCACTTTGTAACCTGCCTTGCGTATTTTCTGTGTGATGTCGCCGTCGAGGCCTGGGCCAATGTCCCAGTAGCCCACCTTCTTCAGGGTCTCCACATCGAAGGCTCCGAAGGCTCCCGATATGATGTGCAGAATGCCCAGCTTGGCTGTCACCATGCGCCCCACCATGATGGTCTTGAGGTACTCCACGGCCTGCATGGAGGAGCAGATGGTCTCCTTGTAGTTGCGCACCTTCACCGTGCCGCCCACGCCCTTCACCTGCGAGTCGAGATAGAAGGGCAGGAGTATCTTCTCTATGGCATCGCGGTCGAGCGAAGAGTCGGCATCGAGGTGGACAATGTATTTGCCACGGGCGTAGTAGGCTCCGTAGTTGGCTGCGCTGGCTTTGCCGCCACGGACATTGCAGCGCAGGAAGCGGTCGATGTAGCCATGACGCTCCAATTCGGTGCCTATGAGCGGGGTCATATCGTCGGAACCGTCGTCCACAACAATGATTTCGTAGTTGTGGTAGGTCTGTTCGGCCAGGGATTTCACCAGCTTGTAGATGTTCTTGCCTTCGTTCTTGCCCGGAACCAGAATGGTTATCAGCGGGTTTTCCTTAAAGAGACGGAAACGGGCGTAGAACACTTTCTTGTTTTCGCGCTTGTAGGTCAGCACGTGCCACACCACAACGATGATTTCGAGCAGATAGTATCGAGGAAACTCAATACAGAAGAGAAACCAGTATGTGTTGAAGATACTGGAGAAGGACAGGTGTTGCAACCATGTCACAAAAGTCTCTAAGCTGTCGAAAATAAAGTTCATCTGGACGGGGTTGCGTGCGGTTATTTCATGAGAAGAATGAAGATGGCAAGGATGATGGCTACGATGGTGAGTGCCGCAAGGAGGATGTAGAGCACGTTGAACTTGCGCTGCTGGGGCACTTCGGGCTGTGGCTTTGGCTCAGGAAGCGGGACTTCGTTGCTGACCCGCAGTTCTTCTGCTGTGGGGGCATGGTAGAATTCATCGACCGTGCCATCATCGCGCAGGGGTGCGGATGTGTCGTCTGTGGCATTGGGGTTGATGGCTTCGGGATTGTAGTCCACTGCGTCGTCGGGAGTAGCCGTCACAAACTGTAGGTCGTTAAGGAACTGGTCGATGTTGGAGCCGTCGCCTTCGAGCTTCATGTATGTGTAGCAGATTTGTTCGCCCGGCTTGAGGACGTAGGCCGCTGCACGGATGGCCTCGGAGAGCAGTATCTGGAAGTCGAGAATGGCTTGTTCCTGATCGCCCTTGTAGTCGGTGACGATGTCGTTGATATAGGTAATGTTGTTGGCCGCAGAGACTTTGTTGTTGGGGAAGTATTTGCAAATCTGTGCCAGCAGTTCGGCGCGATTGGCCACTGTAGCGGCTGTGGCATCGAGAATCCAGATTTTGCCGACCAGAACGTCTCCTGCAATGCGGCCTGTGAACTTCTGTTCGGCCAAAAGACGGATGCGGTTGACGAAGCGGTCAAATTCGAGGAAGTTGTCGTAGAACTCGGTGTAGATGGAGAAGCCTATGTTGAGCGACGTGATGGCAATGACTCCTTCCTTTGTGATTTCATAGATGTTGCAGTTCTGCGGAACGAGGGACTTCACGTCGGACGTGGTGTGGCAGTTGGAGCATACGGCTTGCATCTTGGCCTGCAAGAAGGAGTTGCCGCAGGAGTCACAGGTGAAGACGGTGGCCGGACGGTCGTAATCCACGCCGATGTGGTGCAGCATCTGGTGACACTTGGGGCAGCGCAGCTGTCCGCCAAAGTTGTAGGTGTGTTCGGGTGTGATGTTGGCACAGCGGAAGTGGTGAATGACCTCTTCGCTCTGTATCATGGAGTTGCCACACTTGGGGCAGCTCTCGATGTAGAGTAGGTGGGAGTGCAGGCACTTAGGGCAGAGGTAGATGCGATTGACGAACTGGGTGGAGCGGATGTAGCCTTTCTCCAGCATGGACTGTATGAAGACAAAGAGTTCGCCCAGTGTGTACCAGCCCAGCTTGTAGAACACATTGATGATGGGGACTACATAGCCCGTGGCAGAAGTGTTGTCAAGTTCCAGGTCGAGCTTGAGGTGGTCCCGAATGATGAGAAAGCGGAAAAGGCGGACGAAGAACTGGTTGGCAGAGACTATCTTGTCTTCGATGGAGGTGAGCTTGAGTTCACTGCGACGGTTGATGATGTCTTCTACCTTGTTGAGTGCACCCACGTCGTTCCAATCATCAAAATAGCCGTCAATCAGGTCGGCATACTCGCCCATCTTGCCTTCGAGCGAGCGGGAGACGAAGAAGGGTTTGTAGCAGCACTTGACGGATGTGACGGGGTTGATGGTGTTCAGTATGTTCTGGGTCATATCGACCGAGTCATTGAGAATGAACACTGCATCGAAGATATATTCGGGAAAGTCAGGCGACTCCTCAAGTGGGAACGGACTGTCTAACAAGAGTATTTTACGCTCGTGCTCGTTGTTCTGTATGGTAATCATGGGTTAATAATTGTGGTCTTTGGTCAGTTCCTTGAATTTGGTAGTATCTACAGGAACAAGAATCTGGTCTTCTTTTACTTCAAATATGCGACGTGGGTCATACTGAATGGTGTCGGGCTGTGAGAAGAGTCCATTGAAAATGCCGCCGAAAGAGTTGTAGAATGTGTCGTACAGCACATTGTTGGCCACCCTGACCCGCACGGGCACGTGGTCGTTGAGCACCCAGAAGGGGATGTACTGCCCTGCATCGAATGTGAAGAGTGCGATGACAGCGTCGATGTCATGGCTGAAGTTGCTGATCAGATGCTTTGGGATGTCCTCAACACGGAGTCCCAACAGCGACAGGTGTGCATAGAAGGTGAGGTCGTCGTTGACAATGACCTCGATGCGCTTGTTGTTGTTGATGTACTTCACTTGGTTGGCTGGGATGTAGGCCATCACGCCGAGGTGAGAAGCCTTGTAGTCGGTGTGCTGCAAGTCCATTACGTTCTCCTTCTCGAAGACCACCGTGTTCTTGGCCACCTTGATGTCTGTGACGATGGCTTCTTCGGGCGCACAGCAATACTGTATCACACCGGCCTCGTAGCGGTTCTGTCCTGGTGAATAGGGCAGGTGGTTGTGGCCGTAACCCGAATTGACAATGTAGCGAGAGGAGTTGCCTGCCATGCTTTCGTAGATTTGAATCTTGCGCTGCTGTTCCAACAGTTTCTCGCGACACTCGTTGAGTTCAGCTTCGATGGCCATGCGCTTGGAGTTGTCGGTGAGACCATAGAAGATGTCGTTCTTTTCGCTCTTCAGGCGTTTCGTCAGTTCGTTGATTCGGGTCTGCAACACAGGAATCTCCTGCCGCGCAAGGGCTGCCTGAAGTTTCAGGTTGGCATGGTCAAGGATGATGGATGGGACAGCGTTGACATTGAACTGGCCTAACAGGTTGTCGAGAAGCACGTAGGAATAGAGTGTGTCGCCAGGCTGAACAATGTCGCCCACATTCTTGTAGATGTCGAGCACATACAAATCATCAATGGCACGCAGGTTGTTTTGGTCGAGCTTCACATAGCCATCATAATAGGTGTAAACCACTCTGCGATAGGCAAAGACAAACAAAATAATCAGAATGGCGGTAAAAACAATGGCATAGATTGTTTGCTGTTTGGCGAGTTTCTTGTTCTGATAGTTCAGAAACTCGTTCATATCTTGTTCTTGAGGCTGTGAGTTATAGCTGAAGTTGTTCATTTGACAGGTGTTTCAATGATGAGTGTCTGCAAATTGTTGTAACTCGTCGTTTTCTGAATATCAAGAAGCGCAAGGCTGCGACTGAGCATCAACTTATACATGCGCTCCATGCTTTTAAGGTATTCGTTGTATTCCTCCAGACGAATGATGTAATTGTAGCCCTTGGGCTGTTTCAAGTAGGCATTCTTACGCAGTTCCACATATTTGCCCAACTGTTCTATGTGGAATGCTTCTGTGCGGATAGCCCTGTTTAACCGCTCCACGCGGTCGAGACGAAGACGGCAATAAGACTTCATGTCTTCATCCAGAGACTGGCGGCTTTCCCGAATGATTTGTTTTTCGGTTTCGATGGCACGACGTTTTGCCCCCGATTCGTCGTAAAGCGGGAAGGTGAAGCGCACGCCCAAATCAATGTTGGAAGACGGAGAAACCAGCTTGCGCAAGTACATGGAACCGCGTAAGAACGGGGTCAGGCGCATGGTCTGCCCATAGTTGGTGAGCTTCTTTTCCTTATCGAGCAACTGCTCCTGCACATAGCTGGCACGAAGGTCGGGGTTGTAGCGTTGCACTTCTTCAAAAAGGCGGACAGAGTCAATGGTTATGATGGTAGGGCGAAGGGCGTAGAGGGGTTCGTTGGCAATGTCTTTCAAATCGAATGTCTGTGCAAGCGTGTATTCCAGCTCCATCTTGTCGTTGATGTTCTCAAGCAGTTTGTCGTTGCTGATTTTATCTTGCTCCAGCATGTACTGGTATGCCTGATTCAGAATATCTACATTCTGCAATTCGTTATACAGCACAATGGCGATGTAGTAGTTGTACTCCATCGTCAGCAGATTCTCCGCAGCCTCATAGATGGCCTTGTTCTTGTCCTTGCTCTGCTTGATGTATTCCAGCTCGTTGGCAAGTTGAATCCGTGCCAGCTCAGACTTACGCTGATAGAATGCGCTGTTGAAGAAGTTCCAGCCCAGTTCTGCTTGAAACTTGGCCACGTATGCCGAATACTGGTCGTCATCGTCGTGGGAAATGACCAACGCCTGATCCAATCGTCCGTATGCCTGTCCCGTCACTTCCAGTCCAGTGCGGCGTTTGAAGGCTTTTGCCTCCTGCGCTCCTTTGGCACGATAGAGCGAATCAAGAGCAGCATCGGGCAACAAGACATCTTCGCCCAAAGTCAAGTTGGGGCTTGCAACAGAAACGCTGTGCTGCAACAACTTGTCCATTTGTTCAAAACGCTGGTCAAACTGCCTCAACACATCTTCATTCTTGAGATTCTCATAAACAAGCATCTTGACGGGCACATGGGCTGTGTCGTCCTGTGCATTGGCTGCACAAAAAAAGAAAAATAAAGAAGGAAGAATGAAGAACCTGAGCTTCTCTGCCATAGGTATCAGAAAGGTATAGAATGTAACGACACCGTGGGAATGTCATCAAAAAGTGATGCATTCCCACAGTGTCATAAGATTGATTTTCTTATTGGAAAAGTTCTGCAAGGTCATAAATCTGAAGACCATACATACCGTATGCAACGTAAGCCTTCTTGCCTGTAACTTTCACGAAGTTAGAAGACTGCTTGGTAGCGTCAGTTTCGTCAATCAGCGTAGCATAGCGTGCATTGCCAATGCCGAAGTAGCCATAACGCTTCACGGTCTTGTTATAGACAACGCCATTGTCTTCGTAGGTCTCAGTCTGTGACAGAACTGCCAGACCAGACCCCGTAGCAATGTAGATGTACTTATCGTCGGCATCAACGCCGTTGGCAGACTTCTTTGAACCACCTACACGGTTGCCGTTGTAGTCATACACATCAAAGCCATTTGCACCACGGCAAACATAAATCTTGTTGCCGTCACCAATGCAGACGTTCTTACCATCTGTTGGAGTGATTGCACCAACGTTGAACGACTTCACGTGAATCATGTCCTGAGTGTAGAGAGAAACAGTGCCGTTTGCAACATCGTTGAGCGTGATGATATATGTACCGTCATTATAGATGTACTTGCCGTAGAATGATTCGCCATCTACAATGGCCTTCTTCTCCTGGTTGCTGTAGTCAGTAAGACCGAACTTGTTGATAGCACCATTGGTTGAGCCAGAGATAGTCAGCAGTTCGCCATTGTTGATGATGCAGCAGTTGGCCGAAGAACCAGTCAGGTTGACACGGATGTTCTTGCTGGCAAAGTTTGCCTCGTCAATTGTGCCGTCGATGTTCAGAGCAACTTCGTGGAGAGCAGCACCCACCTTGTTGCTTGTAGAAGGCAGATAGAGCTTGCCGTCATAGTAAACAACGTGGTTATACTTGTGCTCGTTCTGAATCAAAGTCTGGTCGAAGAGGTAAGTAGAAGGATCGCCATAGTTGTTGGTGTTGATGACATCAATAATGCCACCCCAGTCAGCAAGACCGTCAACAGAGACGCTTGAACCATCAGCGTTGGTCACATACATGTTCGTGCCATGAGCATGGTCAGCCTCGCCATCATTACCGATGTTTGAGTGCCATGACAGATAGAGCTCACCGTTAGGACCGAAGTCGAGAGCTGTAGCAGAATACTTGTGTACAGGAGGAGTTACAATTACGATAGGAGTATTGTAGTTGTAGCCAGGAGCACATTCTGTCGGAGCCATCGAGAAGTTTGCCAACTCTTCGTCTGCAATATACACACCTGGCTGCACAGTGATGTTCGACTTAGCCAGTTCGTTTGCCAGTTCGTGGTCATTGCCAACGAAGTAGAACTTCTCAGCATCCAGAGCAAAAGCAGAGCCAGAAGCAGCATTCTCAACACGGAAAGAATTCAGAACCTGAGTTACGCCATTACCCTCGTTGTTGGCAATGATGTTAGCCTTCACAACAGCCTTGGCGTTCTCGCCTTCCAGAATGACAACGGCATTGTTGCTGTTGTTCTCGTCCTTGTAAGTGCCAGCCACCTCAATCATGCTGCCGTCAGCAAGGTGAATCTTGCTGGTTGCGCAAGCATAAACATTGCCAGCAGAGAGGTAGTTGATCCAAGCCTCCGACTCGTTGGAATTGATGTTGAACAGCCCCGGAGTGAACACCTGGCAGCCAGCAGCAAACTTCGTGTAAGCCTCCAGCGAAATGTTTGGAGCCTCTACTCTACCCTGCACAACCAGTGTCTGCTGTACGAGCAGGTCTGTGTTAAGAATCAAGTCGCCAGCAACGTAGCACTTAGCATCCTTCTCAATCCAGAAGTTCTTGCAGTGAACGTCACCACCGATATAGATATTAGCGCGATTGGCACGGAAGTCAATATCATCGCCCAAGTCCAAGTCACCGTAGTTATACAGTGCACCTGTAGCCTGGTCAATGTAAAGTTCCTTCTTGGCATTGCTGCAGTTCAATTCACCATAATTGTAGATGTTGAACTGAACAGGAAGATCAGTATTATAATTCAAAGTACCTCCAGGCAAAACGTAAATTTTAGCAGGAACTTGACCGCTGCCTGTCCAAGCAGAAGTGCCCCAGTGGTTACCCAAGTCCAGTGTACCCTGAACATAAAATTCATCACCATTAAGACCCAGGTTACTACCATCGTATGTCACGCCAGCAGGAATGAAATATTTAGTGTTTGACTGTATTTCCCAGCCATTCACACCAGCCATACTCTTGGCATCAGAAGGAACAGCGGGAGCCTCAGCCATGCTTGAAGTCACGCCCAACAAATTGATAACAGAAGAAGAAACGGCACGAGTGCCCATTGTTTCGAGGTCGTTGAAGTTTACGATACGATTTGCATCGCTCTTCACAAATGCAAAATCAGAAGAAGACGTAAGGTTTGCCTGTGCAGCACCATTGTTGTCAGACAAGCCGTCATCGGTAGAACACGCTGCCATCATAAGGGCGGCAGCACCGAATAACCAAAATTTTTTCATACTCAAATACATTTATTAAGTTCAACTTACATATTATTTCGCGGCAAAGGTAGCACTTCTTCTCAAATAATAAGGTATTACACTTGAATAAAAGCACAAAAAAAGTTAAAAAAGGTAACTTTTTACACCAAATTTCCTTCTTTTTGAGCAAAAGCGGATTAAGGGAGAGCATCTTTTGCTTCTTCAAGCACATAGCGTTTGTAGTAGGAAATCAACAAAGTTGTCAGTGGCAGGGCAATAATCAAACCGATGAAACCCAGCAACGACCCCCACACAGAGAGACTCAGCAGAATCACGGCAGCATTAAGCCCCGTCACATTGCCCATGATTTTCGGGGTCAGAATCGCATCCTGAATTGTCTGCACCACGGCAAACACCAACAAAGCTGGCAGCAGAATGCTCCAGAAATTCTCATTGGTGTCGTATGCTTTCAGCAAGGCCAACAGAATCGTAGGAATAAAACCCAGCGTCTGCAAATAAGGCACCAGGTTCAAGAACCCGATGAACAGTCCCAAAGGTATCGCCAGCGGGAAGCCGATGATTAAGAATCCGATGGCAAACAGTATGCCCACACACAGCGCAATCAGGCTCTGTCCACGGAAATAGCCATTCATGCCCTTCTCCACATCTTTTATTACCGCGTAAACAATGCCGCGCTTGGTGGGTGGAACCATGTGGATGATGCCATGGCTCATCTGCTCATAATCCATCAGGATAAAGAACAGGTACAGGATGGAAATGAGCGATGCCACAAGGCCCACAAGCGTGTTCACAGAGTTGGACAGCAGACTGAAGACCTGCGGCACACCGCGCTCCACCAGCGAAGACACATCCTTGATGGTCAGTGCATTCGCAATCTGGTCAAAATCGACATTGTGCTTGATGAACAACTCTATCTCGTCCGACACATAATTCACCATCTTGTCGGTCGTCACATAGTCTATGATCATCCCCTTCAGGCGGCCCACTTCCTCAATGATTGAAGGCATAATGAGGTAGCAAGCCCCAGCCAAGATTCCCGCAATGATCAGCAGTGTGACCACAATGCTCAGCACCCGCGACTTCAGCCTGCACTTGTACTGGAAGAAGCACACCACAGGATAAAGCAGATAGGCCACAAGCCATGCCAGAAAGAATGGCACCAGCACACGGCTCAGTTTGCGCAGCAAGATATAGACCAGCACAACCATCAGGACTGCCATCACAGCCCGTATGAAGCGGTCAAAAGTGATTTCCCTTGTTTTCATCTCTTCACTTTTTCTTTTAAGTTAGACACAGAATAATGCTAAGACACAAGCACTTTTCGTTAATTATTCGGCAAAGATAGATATAAAAATGTGAAAAAACGTTGTTTTCGCGCTTTTTTTTTCGCAAAGTTACAGTTAATTCATACTTTTGCAACATGCTATACATCGTACCAACGCCTGTAGGCAACATGGAGGACATGACCATGCGAGCCATCCGAGTGCTCAAAGAGGCCGACCTGATACTCGCAGAAGACACCCGCACATCGGGGGTCCTGCTCGCCCACTTTGACATCCACACGCCGCTCCTGTCCCACCACAAATACAACGAACACGAGACCGTGAACACCGTGTTGGCACGACTGCAAGCCGGAGAGACCATCGCCCTCATCAGCGACGCTGGCACACCGGGCATCAGCGACCCAGGCTTCCTGCTTGCACGCGAAGCGGCACGAGCCGGCATCGAGGTGCAGACACTGCCTGGCCCCACAGCTTTCGTGCCCGCGCTGGTCAGCAGCGGACTGCCCTGCAACCGATTCGTCTTCGAAGGTTTCCTGCCCCAGAAGAAAGGCCGACAGACTCGCATCGACCTCTTCCGCAACGAAGTGCGCACCGTGGTCTTCTACGAATCGCCCCGCCGTCTGGTCCGCACACTGGAGCAGTTTGCCGAAGCCTATGGCTCCGACCGCCCCGTCTGCGTGTCACGCGAAATCTCAAAGCTCCACGAAGAGCACATACGCGGCACCCTGGCCGAGGTCACCCAGCACTTCCGCACCCACGAACCCCTGGGCGAAATCGTCATCCTGCTGGGCGGAGTGGCCGAAGCGGAGGCCGACGAACCAGAACAGGCAACAAGCAGCGACCCCCTGTCGCTCATCATGGGAACTGCAAAATCCAAGAACAAATACAAAAACTAATAAAAACAGAGAAACATCATGAAACAGATCTTTATCCTTGCAGCCGTATGCGCTGCCCTGTGCACATCATGCGGCAACGGAACTGCCACAAGTTCCGACAAATCCGCCAGCGAGCGCGATTCACTCCAGCGCATCATTGACCAAAAAGACCTTGAAATCAATGATATGATGGGGCAAATCAACGATATTCAGGAAGGCTTCTCACTCATCAATCAGGCTGAAGGCCGTGTCAACATGCTGGCACAAAATGCCGAAGGCAACAACTCTACTGAGAACATCCGCGAGAACATGGAGTTCATCCAGCAGACACTGGCCGCCAACCGCCAAAAGATTGCCGACCTGGAACAGAAGCTGAAGAGCAGCAGCATCAATGCCTCCAAGCTGAAAGAGACCATCAGCGCCCTCACCCAACAGCTGGAAGCCAAAAACCAGGAACTGGAGCAACTGCGTGCAGAGCTGGCCGAGAAAGACGTGCAAATCGCTGCCCTCAACGAGAACGTGAACACCCTCACAGCCGAGAACACCGAGGTGAAGCAGCAGCGCGACGAAAGTCAGCAACTGGCTCAGGCTCAAGACCAACAGCTCAACACGGCATGGTACGTCTTTGGCACCAGCAAAGAACTGAAGGAGCACAACATCCTGAAAAAAGGCGATGTGCTGAAGGGCGACTACGACAAGGCATACTTCACGAAGATAGACATCCGCAAGACGCAGGTCATCCCCTTCTCGTCGAAGTCGGCCAAGCTCCTCACCACCCACCCCGCCGACTCCTACAGCCTGATGAAGGACACCAAGGGAGAATACACCCTGCGCATCACCGATGCACAGCGTTTCTGGAGCATCAGCAAATACCTGGTTGTGCAAGTGAAATAAACAGGACGCGCCGCGCACTGCACACTGCGAATTCCTATATAATATATAATGTGTATGCATCGTACAGTTTTCATCCTAATGGCTCTGCTCGCTGCCATGGGCCTGAGCGCACAGGACTGGGAGCCTATCGGCACATGGCCCTTCGAGTACAAGACCTTCCGTGTGGCCACCGTCTATTCGGGCGTGTTTAATGTCAAGAAGACACAAGTGCCATGCAACATCCATCTGGGCAACCAGACCCTCTGGTTCTCACGCAACGACACACTGATGGAAGCCCTGCAGGGCACCATCCTGCGCGTGGAATTCCCCAACGGTGACACCTTCATGCCCGTGAACGAAAGCCAGCAATTCGGGAAAATCATTCAGCAGGACACCCTCTGCGGCAAAGTAGCCCGTGTGCTGCATGTGCGCAGCGTGGACCAGAACGCTGTCGATAGGCGTGCTGTGGACATCATGAACAACTCGCAGAACCTGCAGCAGACTTCGCTCAACATGGGAGCCTGGGGCGCACAGCTCTCCGATGCCAACGCTGCCATCAACGAGGAAGAACTGCCCCTGCCCCTCATCAACACCTTCTACTACCAGTACAACGGCGAAATCTTCGAGGCCAAGGAGAAGAACATCCTCAAGCACATCGACCAGAGCCGCCGCAAGGAGTATCGCAACTACACCAGACAGGCGGAAATCATTTCCAACAACAAGTCCAGTATGCTGAAGGTGTGGAACGACTTCTTCGTGAACTACAGCAAGCCGCTGCACGTGAAGAAATAGGCTGCCGCCACACGCCGAGCACCGACCCTGCGACCCAAGAAAACAAGACGAAACCCATAGAACATACGGTTTCGTCTTGTTTTCTTTTTAGTGTGTTCTATCAATCGAGTTTTGAACAGAGAGAGAAGATTGAAAATTGAAGATTGAAGATTGAAGATTGTCCAATTGTCTATCTCTGTGTCGCTGTGTCTCTGTGTTCAATTGATAGAAGCGTGCAATGTTAAAAAGTCTTTCTTCATGCCAGAATAAATCTTACACGCAACTGTGCACAATAGTGTAACCCTCTCATAACGAGTAGCAAGAACACACTGAGGCAGTTACGCACAACACCCGTCGCGCTCACGTAGGCAATGCGTCGCGCTCGCGTAGGCAATCAAACCCAAACCATTGCCTACACGAGCGCGACGCATTGCTAACACGATTTAAACAAAAAGCCTTTTTTGAGGCTTCTGCTCAAAAAAGTACCGCCCAGATTTGTGTGGGTGAAGAAATGTCGTTACTTTTGCAGAAAGAAATGCGGCCACCCCATGCCCAAAGACCAAGGGAGCCGCCATGTAAAACCCTCAGAACAAGAAGAAAAGACACAGAGAAACTTAAACAAAAACACATACTAACCAAAGCATTAGCTATCTCGAAGTACCCCGAAAATTTGCCGATTTGAAAAGGTATTGAATAGATTTAGTTCGTGTTCACGCTGAGCGTGGGCAGAACTTATCATTCAATACAGGTTACGGCAAATACCTCGGGTACTTGATAAGGAAAGTTCACGCTTTCTTTATGCCCACAAGTACCCGACCAAGGATTGGACGTAACCTGTATTTCTTCCGATTTAGACTGATGTGCAACAAGCAATGCACATGGACAACATGGACGCAGACTTGAAGCCCACTCCGCAGCAGAAGGGGCAAATCAAGTCGAAGGAACGTGTGTCGAAGCATGGAGAGGTGTTCACCGCCGAGCGCGAGGTGAACGCCATGCTCGACCTCGTGAAGCAGGAAACGGAACGCATCGAGAGCCGTTTTCTGGAGCCAGCGTGTGGCGACGGCAATTTTCTCATCGAGATTCTGCGCCGCAAGCTGGCTGTGTGTGAACAACGTGTACAGCAGAAGCAGTGGACTCAGTTGCAGTACGAAAAACACGCAGTCTGGGCCGTCAGCAGCATCTACGGCATAGAGCTTTTGCCCGACAATGCCGAGGCTTGCCGCCAGCGGCTCTATGGCTATTTCTGTGAGCAATATGAGCGGCTGTTTGGCGAGGCGTGCAAGCCGGCGTGCCGCAATGCCGTGGCCTACCTGCTGGGGCGCAACATCATTATGGGCGATGCCCTGACCTACCGCCGAGTGGATCAGCCCGACGAGTGGATTGTGGTGAGCGAGTGGTCGTTCATTGGCGAGGGCAAGGTGGTCAGGCGCGACTACAGCTTTTCCTATCTGGTGGCCACCGGACAGGGCGGCGACCTCTTCAGCGACCAGCCCTGCGACACGTTTCCGCCTGTGTATTTCTTGAACTTAAGCCATGCAGCCTATGAAAATTGACACGTACAACCCCGATGTGCTCAACTGCCTGGCCAACCTGAGCAATGACGAGGTGTTCACACCGCCCACCCTGGCCAATCAGGTGCTCGACCTCCTGCCACAGGAGTTGTTCTCGTCGTCCACCAGCACCTTTCTCGACCCCGTATCGAAATCGGGTGTCTTCCTGCGCGAAATCGTCAAGCGGCTCGACCGGGGCCTTGCCCAGCAGATGCCCGACCGCCAGAGGCGCATCGACCACATTCTGCGCCACCAAGTCTTTGGCATTGCCATCACGGAGCTGACTGCCCAGCTCTCGCGCCGCTCGGTCTATTGTTCCAAGGATGCCAGCTGTCCCTACAGCGTCACGCGCTTCCCCTCCGAGAGTGGCAACATCCGCTACCGCCCGCTCCGTCACACTTGGGCGAATGGCAAATGCCGCTACTGCGGTGCCTCCCAAGAGGTCTATAATCGTGGCGACCAAGCCGAACAATACGCCTACCAGTTTATTCACACCGACAACCCACACACATTATTTAATAATATGAAGTTCGACGTAATTATTGGAAATCCTCCGTATCAGCTGGAAACTGGCGGAGCCGGGAAACAAGCGAAACCAATATACGACCTTTTTGTTAATCAAGCCATGAAATTGAATCCCCGATTTCTCACGATGATAATTCCATCACGTTGGTTTTCTGGCGGAATGAAACAACTGGAAGATTTTAGAGGAAAAATGATGAGTGACGGCCATATCCGCGTACTTGTAGATTATGCCAATGCAAAAGAATGCTTTCCCCAAAACAGTATTAGCGGTGGCGTTTGCTATTTCTTATGGGATAGAGACCATTCTGGAGATTGCAGTTTTACAAATATAAAGGCAGGACAAACCTCGACATTAATTAGACCCTTAGATGAATTTCCTGTTCTTGTCCGATACAACAATGCTGTTAGCATTCTTCATAAAACAAAAGCCCTAAAAGAGAACAGTCTTTCAGCAATTGTATCATCTTTATGCCCTTATGGTTTACCCACCAATTATAGAGGAAAGGATAGAGCCTTCAATAATGCCTTAATTCTCCATTCAAGTGAAGGCGAATCGTATGTAAATAGGAATGAAGTTTCAAAAGGGATAGAGTGCATTGACACATACAAGATAATAATGGGAAAAGTAAGCGCAGAACACGCAGGAGAACCAGGGAAAGACGGAATGTATCGCGTTTTAACAGCTTCAACACGTGTGATTGGGCCAAAAGAAATATGTACACATTCATATTTCATCATTGGCAATTATGAACAAAAAAAATTAGCAGATAATCTTCTTTGCTATCTTTATACTAAGTTTGTTCGTTTCCTTCTATTAGTAACAATGAGTTCTATTAACCTTTCCAAGTCTGTGTTTTGGGTAGTTCCCCTCCAAGACTTCTCCCACCCATGGACAGATGCCATGCTCTACGAAAAGTATAGCTTGACCGAAGAAGAGATAGCCTTCATAGAAAGCATGATACGCCCCATGGAATAAAGACATATCAATAAACATGAGCCTCCGCAGGCTCGCACGTTCTTTGAAAAAGAAGGGAAAGCCCAGAAAAGCGTTCACTTTTTTGGTGAATACAGAAAAGTTTCGTAACTTTGCCGCTGCAAAATCAACAAGACAATGGTCATTGAATATGAAAAAGACTATTTAAAGGAACTCTATGATTCGGGAGTCTGCAAAAACAAAAAATACAGATTTCAGAAACAAGTGGTGCAAAAGTATCAAAAGCGAATAGATACGCTGATGGCAGCAACACGCAAGGAGGATTTATTCGTTTTCAACTCGTTGAACTTCGAGTCACTTTCCAATGACTATTATTCCATACGCATAGATTATCACTATCGACTGGAATTTAAAATAAGAACAGAGGGCACTGAAACACTTGTAAGCATTTGCACCATTACAGACATTACGAATCATTATCAATAAAGGAACACTACAATGGAAACCATTAAAAGACTACCTACACATCCTGGCGATGTGCTGAAAGAAGAGATTGAAAGCCGAGGTATCTCGCAAAAGAAGTTCGCTGAGTTGCTGGATGTTCCTTACACACAGTTGAATGAGATTCTGAATGGCAAACGCCCCGTGTCAACAGACTTTGCCTTGATGGTGGAAGCAGCATTGGGCATCACGCCAGAGCTGTTAATCAATATGCAGAGCCGCTATAACATGGCTCTGGCCAAACAAAAGCCAGCTTTGCACACTCGCTTGCTCAACATCCGAAAGATGTGTGCTGCCATATTCTGACGATTTCTCCCCGACATTTTTTCAAAGCGCGTGCTATAAACAACTATTGCTTATGGCAGGGTGTGTCGTTGCCCTGCAACAAGCATCACTTGAATATCGTATTAAACCTTTTATAACAAGCGCGCTCATTGACATTTTGCGGGAGATTTCTTGTCGGTTTCGAGGAAAGCAGGTATCTTTGCCCACCAAAAAACAGCAAGCACATGAACGAAGAAACCAACAAAGCCGAGACGCCCGTACTGCGCAAACAAGCGAACTGGGAAGGGCTTTACTTCTACCAGAAGTCGAATGTGCTCTACCAGTTGACTTTCGCCTTCACAAGACGTTTCCTTACTCGCGGCGACCGCACCATCGACCAAATGGTGCAGGCTGCGCGTTCTGGCAAACAGAACATCGTGGAGGGTTCTGCCGACGGAGTGACCTCGATGGAGATGGAACTGAAGCTCCTGAACGTGGCTCGCAGCAGCATCAAGGAACTGAAGGAAGACTACGAGGATTACCTCACCTCGCGCCATCTGACCCGCTGGGCAACAGGCCACGACCGCTACGACGGTATGCTGAAGTTCTGCCGAAAGCACAACAGCATAGATGACTATCAGCCCTACTTTGAAAGATGGACAGCCGAGGAGATGGCGAACATCGCCCTGACCCTCTGCCACATGGTGGACAAGATGATGACCACCTACCAGAAGCAGCTGGAGACGGAGTTCATCACCGAGGGCGGCATCAAGGAACGCATGACCGCAGCCCGCCTGGGCTACCGCACCAACCAGCGCGAGGAGATTGCGCGGCTCAAGCAGGAGCTGGAGCAAGCCTATCGGCGAATAGCAGAACTGGAAGAAAGGCTGAAGGGCTTGAAGGGCTAGGCTTTCTAGAAAGACTAGAAGAACTAGAAGGGCTAGATTAACTAGAAGGGCTAGATTAACTAGAAGGGCTAGATTAACTAGAAAAACTAGAAAGACCAGCAACCTCCCGCAAGGCACAGCGCGCCATAACAACAGCTTATGGCAACAACAGAACTATTGCGCAGCAGGGTGGAAGGCCAGCCTTCCATCTATGCTTACGAACTGCCCGAAGTGCCTTCGCATCGCGGAATGCTGAAGGTGGGCTACACAGTGAGAACAGCGGAGGAGCGGGTGGCCGAGCAGTGCCGGACGGCTCACCTGAAATACAAGATTGTGCTGGTGCGGTCGGCCATGAAAGCTGACGGCACCTCGTTTGACGACCATGCGGTGCACCGACTATTGCGCGAGGCGGGATTCTACAACCCCGAAGGCGAGTGGTTCCGCTGCACGGTGCGGGATGTGGAACGTGCCATCCATGCAGTGAGGGCTGGACAAGAGACCATGCTGGAGCGCACGGAGACCTTCACCATGCGCCCCGAACAGAAGCTCGCCGTGGACCGAACCAGCACCTACTTCAAGTCTTTCCAAAATGAGGAGCAAAACGTGGTGCCCCACTTCTTGTGGAACGCCAAGATGCGCTTCGGCAAAACCTTCACCACCTATCAGCTGGCACTGCGCATGGGCTGGCACAGGGTGCTGGTGCTCACGTTCAAGCCCGCCGTGAAGACGGCCTGGAAGGAGGACTTGCTGACACACTGCGACTTCCGTGGCTGGCAGTTCTGCGAAAAGGGAGAGAACTTTGAGTTCAACAAGGTGGACGAGGCGAAGCCCTTCGTTTGCTTCGCCTCATTTCAAGATGTGCTGGGACGCAATGCTGCGGGCGGCATCAAGGCTACCAACGAGTGGATTCAGCAGGTGGAGTGGGACTGCATCGTGCTGGACGAATATCACTACGGCGCATGGGGCAAGCACGCCAAGGACTTCTACAACAAGCAGGACGAGGAACTGCTGGCACGTGCCGCCGAAGTGGGCGAACTGATGGCAGAAGACGCTGACAGCTGCAAGGAGGTGGAAAGCCGCGAGCTGTATGACGAGGGGCTGATGCCACTGACCACTCATGCCTATCTCTACTTGTCGGGCACGCCGTTCCGTGCCATCAGTACAGGAGAGTTTATCGAGGAACAAATCTACAACTGGACCTACTCGGACGAACAGCGCGCCAAGGAGGAATGGACGAAAGACCCGACGCGACGGGGAATGCCCAACCCCTACCAGGCTCTGCCCAAGATGGTGATGATGACCTATCAGCTGCCCGACAGCATCAAGGAGGTGGCCGACCAGGGAGAGTTTGACGAGTTTGACCTCAACGAGTTTTTCCGTGCCGATGAGCGCGGCTTTGTGCATGAAGAACACGTGCAGAAGTGGCTCGACCTGATTCGGGGCAGCTACAAGGAGAACATCGTGACCGAACTGAAGCAAGGCAGGGAGCGTCCGCCCATGCCGTTCTCGGACGTGCGGCTGGTCAGCTACCTGCAACACACGTACTGGTTCTTACCATCGGTGGCGGCATGTAAAGCCATGGCACGCCTGATGGAGAAACCTATCAACCGCTTCTACCACGACTACGAGGTAGTGGTGGCTGCCGGGGCCGAGGCGGGCATGGGGGCTGAGGCTGTGCACCCTGTGTATGAAGCCATGGCCCGCAATGGCGACCCCAGGCAGAGCAAGACCATCACGCTGTCGTGCGGCAAACTCTCGACGGGCGTGACGGTGCGCCCCTGGACGGGCATCCTGATGTTGCGCAATGCCCGCTCGCCTGAAACGTACTTCCAGGCAGCCTTCCGCGTGCAGTCGCCGTGGACGACACGCGACGAGCGGGGCAACGAGGTTGTCTTGAAGCCCTTCTGCTATGTGTTTGACTTTGCGCCGAACCGTGCCCTGCGACAAGTGGAAGAGTATAGTTGTCAGCTGAACCTGCAAGAACCGAATCCAGAGAAGAAGGTGGAGGAGTTCATCCGTTTCCTGCCCGTGCTGGCCTATGACGGCAGTTCGATGAAAGAGATTGATGCGGCGGGCATTCTGGACATGGCGATGAGCGGCACGACAGCCACACTGCTGGCCCGACGCTGGGAAAGCGCGGTGCTGGTGAATGTGGACAACACCACGTTGGGACGACTGATGAATTCGCCCGAAGCCATGAAAGCATTGATGAAGATTGAGGGATTCCGCTCGCTGAATCAAGACATTGAGACCATCATCAACAAGAGCGAGCAGGTGAAGAAAGCCAAGCGTGAACAAGACAAAAAGCTCACAGCCAAGCAGAAGAAAGAGCTGACAGAGGCTGAAAAGGAGTACAAGAGCAAGCGCAAAGAAATTCAGCAGAAGCTCATCAAGTTTGCCACACGCATTCCGGTGTTCATGTACCTGACGGACTTCCGCGAATACTCACTCAAGGATGTCATTGTGAATCTGGAGCCAGAACTGTTCCGCAAGGTGACGGGACTCAGCATCAGCGACTTCGACTTGCTGGTGAGCCTCAACGTATTCAACAGCGAGCTGATGAACGATGCGGTGTATAAGTTCAAGCGATATGAAGACAGCAGCCTCAGCTACACGGGCATTGACACCCACAAAGAGGCCGTTGTCGGCGGCTGGGACACAGCTATTGACAGAACGGAACTCTTCAAATAAGCGTTCCATTCTGTCATGCTTGTCAATTCTTATTCCCAACCCAAGGCTGAAGCACCGAGCACGGCAGCATTCTTGTCCATCAACGGACTGACAAGGAACTGCGCCTTGCGGCGGAAGATGTTGAGCACGGAGCGGTCGTAGGCTTCCTTGATGGGATTCATGATGAGGTCGCCCGCCTTGCAGAGTCCGCCAAAGAAGATGAAGGCTTCGGGGCTGGAGAAGGCGGCAAAGTCGGCACAAGCCTGTCCCAGCATGGTGCCTGTGAACTGGAATATTTCGTTGGCTACCTCGTCGACCTGGGCTGCAGCAATAGAGACATCGAGCGATTCGAGCTGCTCGGCTGGCTTGTTGCGCAGAAGCGAGGGGCGGTCGGTCTTTGCCAGAATTTCGCGTGCCGTGCGTGCCACGCCTGTGGCTGAACAATAGGCTTCCAGACAGCCTGTGCGTCCACAGCCGCACGGACGGCCCTGTGAAGAACGGTCCATGATGACATGGCCCAGCTCGCCAGCGAAGCCGTCGTGACCATACACCAGCTGGCCGTTGATGACAATGCCTGAGCCTACGCCTGTGCCCAGCGTGATGACAATAAAGTTCTTCATGCCCTTGGCTGCACCGTACATCATTTCGCCCATGGCCGCAGCATTGGCATCGTTGGTCATCTTGACGGATATGCCCAGCTCCTTCTGGAACATATCGGCCAGGGGCACTACACCTTCGTGAGCCCAGGACAAGTTGGGTGCATACTCTATGGTGCCCGTGTAATAATTGGCATTGGGGGCACCAATGCCCATGCCCTGAATGTTCTGTGTGCCGCCTACCTGCTCAATGAGCGGACGCACACAGGCCACGCCTGCATTGACAAAATCGACAGCCGTCGTATATTTGCCTGTCTTGATACTACTCTCACAAAGGATTTTGCCTTCGGCATCTACAATGCCAAACACGGTGTTGGTTCCACCCAGGTCCACACCAATCACGTATGGTTTCAGTTTTTCCATAGTATATATACGTTTTTTTGAGGTTTGCTTTTTTGTGGCTATGCCGTTTTATGGTGCAAAGTTAACACATTTCTTTTTTATACCGAATAAAATGCGTAATTTTGCACGCAAAAACGTTAAAACATAAAAAACGTAAGCACGCAAAAGACACATGGAACTCCTCAACATACACTTCTTTGGGCTTGACTTCACCAGCACATTCCAGGAATGGATGCAGCAGGTGGGTATTCTTGACGAAATACTGAAAGGTTTCATCATCGGCATCATCGTGTCGGCTCCCATGGGACCTGTGGGCATCCTGACCGTGCAGCGCACCCTGAACAAGGGGCGCATGGAGGGACTGGCCACGGGCATTGGGGCTTCGGCCAGCGACTTTCTGTATGCCATCGTGACGGGCTACGGCATGTCGTTTGTCATCGACATCATCGAGAACCCTGCCATCGCGCTCATCATCAAGATTGTGGGCAGTGTGCTGCTCTTTGCCTTCGGTGTCTATACGTTCCGCTCTGTACCCAAGCAGCAAAAGATGCTCGATGACATTCCCACGCCAACCGAATCGGGTAGCCTGACATCCTACGCCATGTCGGGCTTTGCCGTCACTGTGAGCAACCCACTCATCATCTTCATGTTTGTGGCCCTGTTCGGTCAGTTCACCTTCATCTTGGTTGACAACATCATCCCGCAAATCATGGGCTACCTGGCCATCATCGGCGGTGCCTTCTTCTGGTGGTTCAGCCTCACGTGGCTCATCGACAAAGTGCGCACGCGGTTCAATCAGCGCATTCTGTGGTGGATTAACCGCATCATCGGCATCATCGTCATGGTGGTCAGCGGCATCATCATCATATATACTGTAACTGGCCACGCCATTCCATTCACCCTATAAGACAAGATTCGTCCAATTGTAAATCGTCTAATTGTCAAATTCATGTATATCTCCGAACAACTCAAGAAGTCAAGCATCGCTGAATACCTGCTCTACATGTGGCAGGTGGAAGACGTGATTCGTGCCTACGGACTCGACATCGACGACATTTCTGAGCACTATATTCCGCACTTCGAGCTGGAGCCTGAACGTGCCGTAGAACTCATTGGCTGGTATGAAAACCTCATCAACATGATGCACGAAGAAGGCGTGGAAGAAACTGGACACCTGCAAATCAACCAGAACATCATCATCCTGCTGAACGACCTGCACCTCCAACTGCTGAAGTCGCCGAAGTTTCCCTTCTACTCCGCCCAATACTACAAGGCCCTGCCCTTCATCGTAGAACTACGCCAAGCCAAAAAGAACAAGGGCGAAGAGGAAAAGAGCGAAATCGAGACCTGCTTCGATGCCCTCTACCTCGTCATGCTCATGCGTGCACAGAAAAAAGACATCGCCCCCGAAACAGCTACCGCCATCGACAACATCTCCAAACTGCTGGCCATGCTCAGCGAATACTACCGACAGGACAAAGCCAACGAACTGGAGTTGGACTAAAAGGCCATAATACCCACGAACCATTATGAACGAAATCTTTACACCTGCTCAAACCGTCAGCAGAACTTACCTGAGAAGTTTCATCAATGAGGAAGACTTCCTGCGGTTCAAGAATGCGTTAAAAACATTTCTTGCCAACTTCGATGAGCAGGGGAAAGAGGAATACAACAAGACACTCGTCCGCGACTTCCTGAAAGAAGCCTTTTATAATAAAACAAATGCCATCAACACATACGGGGATGCAGACTCGGCTATCTATGGCACTGTACAGGCCAAGGGCAGTGTGCCACTGGTGCTAATCGAAGCCAAAAGCCGAAGAAGTGCGGACATGATTGACCATAGGCATTTCAACCGAAAGGCACTACACGAACTGGTGCTCTACTATTTGCGCGAGGAAATAGGCCAAGAAAACTTCGCCATTACTAATCTCATTATTACAGACGGCATTGAATGGTACGTTTTCAAAAAGAAGCTGTTCCTCGACCTCTTTGCCAGAGACAAGAAGTTTGTGGACAAATGCCTGTCAATGGACCAGAGCGCGGCCTACTCCACCGAAGACATCTATAAAGTCATCAAGCAGCATGTGGCTAAAGTAAAAGATGACATTAACTGCACACACTTCAGCATGAATGATGTTGCAAAGCTGATTGAGAGTGATGACCTGTACACACAGCCACAGTTCCGTGCCATCTACAAACTGCTGTCACCCATTCATTTGCTTGAGCTGCCCTTCATAGCCGACAACAACACGCTGAATCAGGCATTCTACAACGAGCTGCTCTATATCATGGGACTGGAAGAGGTGCTGGACAGCAACACCAATCTGCTCAAGATAAAACGACTGAAGCCCAAGAAGCGTCAACAATACTCCATGCTGGAGCAAGCCATATCGCTACTTGAAGACCGCCCCGACATGGGAGGCGAAGCTGCCATAGAGGATGCTGCACTGGGGCTGGTGCTGGAATGGACGAACCGCATCCTCTTCTTGAAATTGCTGGAAGCACAGTTAAAGGACTTCGATGAAGACAACTCGTTTCGGCCACTTCTCACCATCGGACGTTTGCCAAGCTACCAGGATTTTTATGAACTGTGCATGAGGATGCTGGCCAAGAACTATGATGAACGCACAACGTCTTTCGTGGAACGCTTTCCCGATGTCCCTTACCTGAATAGTTCGCTTTTTGAATTGTCCGAAGCCGAACTGAAATACTTTTCCATCAATGCCATCAAGGCAGGCGAGATGGAAGTTTACGCCAACACTGTTGTCAAAGACGGGAATCACAAACGAAGGGGAAAGATGCAATCGCTCGAATACCTCTTCCACTTCTTAGGTTCCTATAATTTTGGGGCCGACAGCCTGGAAACCAAAGATGCCAGCACCATTATCAATGCGGCTGTACTCGGACTCATCTTTGAGAAAATAAACGGCTACAAGGATGGAGCCTTCTTCACGCCTGGCTACATTACAGAATACATGTGCCGCAGTGTCATTCGCGACACGGTAGTAAACAGGTTTAACGAGGCTGAAGACTGGAACTGCCAGAACTTCGACGAACTGAAAGAAAGAATAGACTATTACAATCGTGACTTCCGCACCAAAGCCAACCACATTATTAATAATATAAGAATCTGCGACCCAGCTGTGGGTAGCGGGCATTTCTTGGTGTCAGCACTGAACGAATTGATACTCATCAAGCATGAGCTGGGCATTCTGCAAGACCAGGACGAACAGCCCAACCGACTGAAAGGCTATCATATCAGTGTGGAAAATGATGAACTCGTACTAACAGACGAAGACGACAAGGTCTTTAAATATCGCCCCAGTTCGCCTGATGCACAACGCATACAGGAAGCACTGTTTGAGGAAAAGCGCACCATCATTGAGAACTGCCTTTTTGGTGTAGATATTAATCCCAAAAGTGTGGACATTTGCCGATTGCGCCTTTGGATTGAACTACTTAAAAATGCTTACTACTATAAAGACGAAAAGGGAAAACGAAAACTCCAGACCCTGCCCAACATTGACATCAACATCAAGTGTGGCAACTCTTTGCTGTCAAAGAATCCCGTCCGCCAAGGCAATGCCGTGGTCGAATTGAAGATGTTTGAGTTACAAAAGCTGCAGACGTACAAAGAAGATGTTGCTGCATACAAGCATTGTTCCGACAAAAAACGCAAAGCCGAAATCAAGGCAAAGATTCAGCAGTTCAGAGACAGTTTCATCGCGCAGGGCTATCAGCAAAACTTTTTCGACATAAGAGGCAACAAGGAATACATTAGCGACGACATCTACAGCAACAGCCTCGAATGGATGTTTGACTATCCCGAAATTTTAGATGACGAAGGGAGGCTGCTGGGCTTCGACATCATCGTGGGCAATCCTCCATACGTCAGTCTGGAAGAACAAAAAGAACTGTCAAAGGCTTACGGAAAACTGAAAACACAAGGTCTGAGTGAAAACAAAAAGCCTGTCTATACAACTTACGACCCTCGTGGCGACCTCTACATGCTATTCGTGGAACGTGCCATCTCTTTACTGAAACCACACGCCTACCTAACATTCATCATCCCGAACAAATGGATGCGTGTAGGCAGCGGAAAAGGATTGCGACGTTTCCTGCTCAGCAACAATTTGACACAGCTGGTAGATTTCTGCGACAATCAGGTATTTCCTGAAGCCACAACTTACACGTGTATCATCAGAATGACAAACGAGGATTCTGAAGCACAATTCCTTTCGTCTCGACCAGAAAAGCTTAACAAGAAAACCTTGTTTGTTGACATCAAAAATAAAGAAGAACTCTTTCCAAAAGCAGGACTAAATGATGGAATTTGGATAACATCTTCGTTAAGAAACCACCAGCTTGTAGCAAAGCTAAAAGCCGAAATGCCAACGTTGGGTGATTTAGTGGGAAAACAATCCTACCGAGGCATATTGACTGGACTGACCGATGCATTCCTCATTTCAGAAGAAAAGCGAAACCAGCTTATTGCGGAAGATAGTAAAGCTGAATATGTTATTCGCCCGTTCCTGCAAGGACGCAACTTGAAAGCTTTTGCAAAAGCCCAAGCCGAGAACTATGTATTATTCCTGCCCAAAGGTTTCACAAAGAAAGGCATGGGCTGGGAACAAGATGCTGAAGGAAAGCCCGAAGAGCAAGAAGCTTGGACCTGGTTTAGCAATACCTACCCTTCGATAGCCAAACACTTGCAACCATTTGCAGACAGAGGACGCAAACGGTCAGACAAAGGCGACTATTGGTGGGAACTCAGAGCCTGCTCGTATTACGACAAGTTTGAAAAGCCCAAGATATTCTATCAAGTGTTGCCTGTAAAACCATGCTTTGTTTATGAAGAAACCGACATTCTTTGCAACAATTCCGTCTGGTTTATTCCCACACAAGATAAACGACTGTTAGCATTACTAAACTCCCAACCTGCATGGTGGCTAATGAAAGAATTTTGCCCACTAATCAGAAATGGCTGCCAACTCATTTGGGACAACCTACGCCAAATTCCCGTACCCAAAGAATTGCCCGAAGAACTGGCCACCTATGCAGACAAACTGATAGACGCCACACGCACAGCCGACCAAGAGAACTACAACAAAGTTTATGAAGAACTCAACAGATACGTAGAAGAACTATATGGTCCAGCACTAAACAAATAACAAATAAAATCATGAACATTCTTATCACAGGCTGCAACGGGCAGCTGGGCAACGAGATGCAACTCCTTGCCAAACAGAATCCACAGCACAAGTATTTCCTCACGGACATTGTCATCCCCGAAGGACTTGATGCCACCGTGCTCGACATCACCAACCGTCAGGCCGTAGAGGACTTCGTGGAAACAAATCAGATTGACTGCATCGTCAACTGCGCAGCATTCACGGCTGTTGACAAAGCAGAATCAGCAGAAGAACTCTGCTACCTGCTCAACAACACAGCTCCAGGCTATCTGGCCGAGGCTGTGGGCAAACGTGGCGGCAGTATGATACAGGTCAGCACCGACTACGTCTTTGACGGCACAAACCACACGCCCTACACAGAAGACCAGCCCACCTGCCCCAACTCCGTCTATGGCCGCACCAAGCTGGCCGGCGAAGAGTCCGTCAAGACGAACTGCAAAAACAGCATGATTATCCGCACGGCATGGCTCTACTCCATCTACGGCAACAACTTCGTCAAGACCATGATTCGCCTGGGCAAGGAGAAACCCGAACTTGGTGTCATTTTCGACCAAGTGGGCACACCTACCTACGCCCGCGACCTGGCCGTAGCCATCATGACAGCCATCAACAAGGGCATCGTGCCGGGCACATACCACTTCTCCAACGAAGGTGTCATTTCGTGGTACGACTTCACCAAAGCCATCCACCGCATCTGCGGCATCACCACCTGCCATGTGCGTCCGCTCCACACCAGCGAATACCCCACCCCCGCAGCACGTCCCCACTACAGCGTGCTCGACAAAACAAAAATCAAGCAGACCTACGGCATCGAAGTTCCTTACTGGGAAGACAGCCTTGCCGAATGTATCAGCAAGCTGCAATAGCTCAATGCCACAGAATTTGCAAAACTGTGCAAATGAAAAAAGACTGGGACGTGTGCCCAGTCTTTCTTTATTATATATAATGTGTAAACACTAATTGCCCGTGCTCAGATAGATTTCGATGAGGGCGGTGATGTCACCGACGGTGAGTTTGCCGTCTCCGTCAATGTCCCAAGGATTGTCTTCGGGGTCTTCGGGGCCTGGGCCGGGTTCAGGAATCTTCACTTCGTCGGGCGAGAATTGCCAGCTGTGGAACTTGGCAGACTGAGCTTTGGGGAAGACAAAGTAGAGGTAGTTTTGCAGAGCATTGACAGTGCTACTGAGGTTCACCTGAATGGTGGTGTCGTTCTCACATTCAAAGTTGACGATGGCAATGGGTTCTGCATCGAGGCTGCCCAGACGGACTTCCATGGTGCCTGTGCCTTGCAGGGTGGCGTAGAGGCTCTTGGCTCCTTCGGGGTAGTCGGCATTGGCGAACTGCACACCGCGCAGCAGGGTCCAGTCGCCCGCACTGATGGCTGACACACTGGCCAGACCTGCGGAGTCTGTGTTTTCAGCCTTGATGCCAGCTGCACCAGCCACGGTGGTTGCACGCTGCTTGTCGTATGGATTCAGACGAGCTGCGGTGATTTGCGACACTCCCGTCAGCGAGGCTGTGTTGGCATTCAGTGTGGCCATCTTTGCCGTGCCTTCCACAACGGTCAGCTTGTTCATCTGCAAATTGCGGTAGCCGCCGCTGTAGCCCAACTGACTTTCGAGCCACTGCGTGTGGTAGAAGAGGTAGTAAGCTGAGCCAAACTTCTGCAAGTGGCTGTGGTTGTTGCCATACGGGTAGCCAATGCGACCAGGGTTGGGCAGTATTTCGCCCTTGTACGACCACTTGTCGGCCATGGGGTCGGAGGCTGTCAAATAAACAATTGAACAAGGTGTGGGAGCCTTGGCCGAACTATAGGAAGACCAGTCGTCGGCAATGGTCCAGCGTGTGCAATAGCTGTAAACCCACTTGTTGCCGATGTAGTTGAGTTCGTTAGCCTCGAAATGGCAGGGAGCAGAAATGGGCTGAATGTCACCGTCAAGAGAGATAAGGTCGCTGCCCAGTTTCACGATGCGTGCATTGCCGGGCTGAAGATTTGTGCCCTTGACATCGCCGCCGCCGAAGGTGAGGTAGGCTTCAGAGCCGTCGGGCTTGATGGCTGCACCGGGGTCGATGATGTTGGAGATAGTGCCCAGCCCCGATGTCTTGCTGTCGATGAGCGCATGACCCAGCGGGTCAGTCCAGGGACCAGTGGGCGACGTGGCTGTGAGCACGCCAATGCCCGCACCAGAGTTGGTGAAGTACATGTAGAAATGAGTAAGTCCGTCATCCTCCACACGGCTGATGATGCTGGGTGCCCACGAAGCAGAAATCCACGGAGCAATGGCCTTCACGTCAATGGTGCCATGGTTGGTCCAGTTCACCATGTCGGCTGTGGACATGCAGACCAAAGTGTTAATCTTGCTGTACTTGTTAGCCTGCAAGCCATTGCTGGCATCAAACTCCTGCTGGTCATTGGTGCCATAGACATAGAGACGACCGTCGTACTCAATGGCCGTGGGGTCTGCACAGAAGTTGTAGGGGTTAAGCGGGTTGCCATAGGTAGGCAGCTTGGGCGATGTAGCCAGTTCTGCTTCGGCTGTGCTGTCGGGGTTTTCCACCTTTTCAAAGACGAAGGTGTAGAATGTAGCTGGCTGCAAGGCAATCTTCAGCTTCTTGGTGCCGTCAGTATATTGGTCGGTCAGGTCAACCTTCTTGGCATTGACAGCATCGTTTGTGACAATGGCTGTAATCTTTGTGGGATTGATGGGGGTGTTGATGGTAAGGTTATATACTTCGGCTGAAGGATTGAGCACAAAGACAGAAAGCGTATCACCACCCTTGCTCATATAGGCCGAACCGCCAGCAAGCCCTGATGCATACGTGCCGATGAGGTTCGACTTGATGCGTGTCTTGCCCGTGGCATACTTGGCATAGTGGCTGAAGACATAGGCGCGCTTCCATAACTCGGTGTCGCTGCCACCGTGGTTGCAGGCAAAGAAGTCGTCGAGCATGTTGTAATAAACGTAGCCGTTGTAGCCGTTCTGCAAGGCTTGTTCGATGTTCTTAATCATTTCAAACTCGTAAGAAAACTGGCCGCTGTAGGAGCTGTTGTAGTCAATGAGGAACTCGGTCATCCACATGTGCTTGCCCGTCTTGCTGGTCACATTATTTATAAAGGAGAGGTCGTTGGAGCCGTAGAGGTGATTGCCCCACACGTCGATGTTATCTACAGCGTCCTTCATGCCCACCAGCGTGTTGTTGTAGTTGGCCTGTCCCCAGCCGAAGGTTTCGGGACCCATAATCTTGCACTTGGGGTCAACGGCTGCACGAGCAGCCTTTACAGCGGCAGCCATCTGCTTGGGCGAATAGATACAGCTTTCGTAGCTGGCGTGCTCCACTCCGTTATCGGTAGCCGTCGGGGTGTAGTCACATTCGTTCTGAATGGAAATCATGTCGATGGGGCATCCCTTGGCCTCCATTGTGGCACGATAACGCTCCAGGAATTTGGCAAAAGCGGGGATGCTGTCATCTATGATGGTTCCGCCATTGGAACCTTGTCCGCCCCATGTATGCTCGACCAGCGGCCATACCCACGTGCCAAACTCATTCTGGTAATTTGATGTCCTGCTGGTCTTGTACTTCTTGGGCGGTGTCCATGGTGTAGCAAACACCTCCACGTCGTGATTGATGCTGCGTGCCCAGCGAATGGGATTGCCATACTCGCCCCAGTTGTTTTCGTTGGGATTGATGCGGACACGCATGATGTTCAGTCCCACCTGGTTCTCGCCCTGCCCCCAGAGCAGGTTCACCTTCTGCTGGGTGTAAACGTCGGCCCACTGGCCATTCATGCCAGTGCCACCGAAGCCGTCGATGTACTGGTACCTGGTTGAACGGCTCAGGGTGATGGTAGCCGTCTTCTGCGAAAAGGCAGTCAGCGAGAGGGCTGCCAACGCAGTAGTCAAGAGTGTTCTTTTCATATTACTAATGTTTATTCTATTGTGATTCGTTCTATAACAATACCCGCATCCAGGGGAGCGAGGGTCAGAGTGTGTACACCATCAGCCGTGGCAGAGAAGTTGACCTTCACCCGGCGGCGGTTGATGCGTTCCTTGGCCCAGTCAAACTGCTGGTCACCCGTGGCGTTGTTGAACTGGATGACAGCCGAGCCATTGGTATTGAGGGTGACGGGCGCACTGCCGTCCACGGAGTAGTTCAGCCGCATACCTCCCTGCACGTCGTTGAAGGGGAAGTTGGGTGCCAGGGCAAAGGTGATGGTGGCCGCTTGCTTGTTGGTTTTGAAGCGGTACGTAATGCTGCTGCCATCCGTCTTTTCGCTGTAGGGCATCAGTGCAATGGCCGACTTGTAGATACCGAAGTCGGGAATGAGCGTCCACTGCGCGTTCTGTGCATCGGTCTTTTCAGCATAGCAATCTGCATCAATGACTACTTTCCCTTGATATTCAGCAATGACGGGCGCGGTGGTGGCCACACGCTTCACGGCTGGCTGTATGTTGTGCTTTGGATTGTTCCATGAAACATAGCCAATGTGTACCTCGTCCATCATGTGGTTCCACTTGCCGCCCGCAATGTTGTGGTTGTAGTCGGCACAGAGCAGCGAGTCCTTCTGATAGCACTGAACCACGCGCTCAGCCCATTCGTTGGCAGCGGGGTCGCCAATGCTGGCCAGCTGTTCGTTCCGTGCCAGTGCGTAGTACATTTCATACATGTTGGCCATGCCACGGATGGGGAACAGGATGAGTTCGTTGTAAGCATCGCGATATTCCGTAGGCAGCGTGATGTACTGCGCCAGGGCATCGGCTTCGAGCATCTTGTATTCAGCCAGGTGCTTGTCCCACTCGCCGCTCTGCAAGTTGTAGGTGTTCTTGGCCAGTTGCTCGGCGGTGCGGCGATGGGCATATTTGCACTGGAGGTTGAGGATGCGGGCAGCATCCTTGGCCTGTGTTTCGCCAAACTGCTGACGGCAGAAGTCTTCAGTGTAGGCCATGAGGTTGTCGGCTGAGAACTGGGTGGGATTCCATGCCTCCTTAAACCAGAAGTCAATGGGGAACTCCATCGGCTTGAGGTCGCCCACATTGAGCACCCACAGCTTGTCAATGCCAGCACGATAAGTGAGGTCAAGCTGTTCCCACAGGCGTTGCACCTGACTCACGTTGAGCCACTTGCTGTTGCGTGGAGCACCCACATAATCCACATGGTAGTACATGCCGTAGCCACCCGGATGGCGTTTCTGCGGCTGTGCGGTTGTGCGGTTGTGCGGTTGTGCGGTCTTCGTGTCGGGCAGCATACGCACATTGCCCCAGTTGTCGTCACACAGCAGGAGGATGACGTCGTCGGGCACCTTCATGCCCATTTCATAATACTGCTGCACCTCCTTATACAGTGCCCACACCTGCGGCACGTCTTTGGCTTTCTTGCCCGTAGCTTCGGCAATGAGCTTGCGCTGGTGAGCCACAATGCGCTCCATCAGTGCCACATCGGGCTTTTCGGCCATGGGTTCGTCGCCGTTACCGCGCATACCGATGGTAATGACATCCTCGGTGTCCTTCATGCGTTCAATGCCTTCACGCCAGAAGTTGACCAGTTCGTCGCGGTTGGTGTCGTAGTTCCAGGGGCCACGTGTCTTCACCCGTGTCCACTCCTGGTGTGCCTTTGCGCAGGGTTCGTGGTGGCTGGTGCCCATGATGATGCCCATGTCGTCGGCAGTCTTCAGGTTCAGCGGGTCATCGGCATAGAAGGCTGCTGCCCACATAGCTGGCCACATGAAGTTGCCCTTCAAGCGCAGCAGCAGTTCAAACACCTTCGCGTACATCTTATGATTGAAACCGCCAAAGGTGCTGTGCGCCCAGTTGCCCATGCAGGGCCACTCGTCGTTGATGAAGATGCCGCGATACTTCACGGCGGGTTCCCCGTCGGTGTACTGGCCCAGACGTGCATAGACTTCGCTGTGTTTCTGCACCGGCACATCGGCCCACCAATACCAAGGCGAAACGCCCAGCTGACGCGAGAGTTCGTAGATGCCGTAGATGGTGCCGCGCTTGTCGCTGCCCGCAATGACGATGCGGTCGTCCTGCACGTCGATGATGAACTTTTCGTTCTTGCCTTTCAGTTCCTTGGCATAGAGTTTCTTGTCAATCAGGCTGCTCTTGCCGTAGGTGCCCACCACGATGGGGGCATGGGCAGAGCCTGTCACTGCCTGCAGGTCGGTCTGCAAGTTCTTCAGGGCTATCAGCACACCAGGATAGTCAGCCTCATCACACTGCACCGTGGCAGCAGTGCCCGTCAAGCGCAGGGCCGTGGATGAAGGCTGGGTGAACGTAACAAAGTCATCGGCTGCCCACAGGGTGAAACAGCTCATAAACAGCAGAAGGAAGAGTCGTAGTTTCATGTGCGTTTCATTTTTGGTCGCAAAATTACACTTTTTTAGCAAAAAATCCTTTCGTAAATTATATGTAACTTTTAGCCCCACGTTACAAAACTGCAAGAACGAGAGCTGAAAACCAAAGAAATGATACACGAGAAAAAGTTTTCGTACAGCCGAACACTTTATTATATTAAGAAAAAGAAGTAACTTTGCCGCAAATTATTGTTAAGACCATGAAGCGGCAATTCCTTTTCATCACCTTGCTGTTGTGCCTCTCCACAGCCTGGGCACAACGCGAGAAAATCAACTTCGACTTTGACTGGGAGTTTCGGCTCACCAGCGACGATGACCGCAAGCCCATTGACCCAGACTGGCATCCCGTACAGTTGCCCCACGACTGGAGCATCAGCCAGGTGCCAGATGGCAGACTGACGGGTTGCAATGGCCACCTGCATGGCGGTGTGGGCGACTACCGCAAGACATTCAGCATTCCGGCGAAAGACAGGGGGCGTGCCATCAGCATCCTCTTCGACGGCATCTACAACCGCAGCACGGTCTGCATCAATGGCCACAAGCTGGGCTTCCGTCCCTACGGATTCTGCTACATCGAGTACGACCTGACCCCCTACCTCAACTACGGAGGCAGCAACCAACTGACCGTGAACGTCAATTCGCCCAGTGCCAACGACAGCATTGCCCGATGGTACACGGGCAACGGCATCTACCGACACGCCTGGCTCATCAAGACCAGCCCGGCACACATCAAGACCTACGGCACCTACATCGTGACCCGTGGCAACCAGGTGACCATCCGGACGGAGACGGTGGGCAACATCGGCAAACCCCGCCTTGTCCACAAAATCTTCGATGCACAAGGCAAGCAAGTGGCCAAAGGCAACGGCGAGGAATCCATCGAGGTGAAGAACGCCACCCTGTGGAACGGCATGGAGAATCCCTACCTCTACCGCGTGGTCACCACCCTGTATGACGGCAGCAAACAGCTCGACACCTATGAATCCACCTTCGGTTTTCGCACCGCTGAGTTCACCAGCGACCGTGGCTTCCTGCTCAACGGCAAGCCGCTCAAGCTGAAAGGCTTCTGCCTGCACCAGGACGATGCGTGCTTAGGCTCTGCCCTGCCCCTGCGCAGCATGGAGCGGCGACTGGAGATGTTCAAGGGCTATGGCGTGAATGCCGTGCGCTGTTCCCACAACCAGCCCGCGCCAGAGTTTCTTGATCTCTGCGACAAGATGGGCTTCATCGTGATTGACGAAGCCTTCGACAAATGGAAATCGGGCTACTATGCCGAGTGTTTTGACGAGTGGTGGCAGCGCGACCTCAGCAACATGATAGTGCGCGACCGCAACCATCCCTGCGTCGTTACCTGGAGCATCGGCAACGAGCTGCAAGAGGCTTGGGACGGCACGGGCGAGGGCGTGAAGCGTGCCCAGATGCTGCAAGACTTCGTGCACCAGCTGGAGCCTACGCGCCAGGTCTGCATGGCCTGTCAGAACAACCACAACGGCCAGTTCTCTGGCGTGACCGACGTGGTGGGCTACAACTACCTTGAAGCCCGAATGCTCAGCGACCACAAGCAATTTCCGCAGCGCAAGTTCCTGGTGACAGAAGAACTACCCTACTATTGCGGGGCTGAAGGCAACATCCGTGCCTACGACACCAACAACCCCTGGAACATCATTGCCGCCAACGACTTCATTGCGGGTGGATTCATCTGGACGGGGCAGGACTACATCGGCGAGGCTTCGTGGCCCAGCAGCGGATGGCCCACAGGACTGATTGACCTGAGCGGCAGGGAGAAGGCGCAGGGCCTGTGGCACCGTGCCGCCTGGAACCCGGACAAACCCGTGGTGGGCATCGCCGTCAGGGACAACGCCCTGGACATCGACCACGGACGCGACCTGTGGCAGTGGCCCAACATGGCCAGCATCTGGAACTTCCCCTTCCGCTACGAGGGGTTGGTCGTGGAGGTCAACACCATCACGAACTGTGAACGGGTGCAACTCATTATTAATAATAAGGTGATGGGCGAAAAGCGTACCGCCGACTACCCCAACCATACCATCGTGTGGAACGTGCCCTACACCCCTGGCCACATCGAGGCCAAGGGCATCAACGGCACCGACACCGTGGCCTACTACGACCTGCGCACGGCCAGCCAGCCTACCCAACTGCAAGCCACGGCAGACCGCACCCAGCTGACGGCTGACGGGCAAGACCTCTGTTACATTCAGCTGCAACTGCTCGACAAGGACGGCATCCCCGTGCAGCACGAAAACCGCCACATCCGCGCCACCATCGAGGGCGAGGGCATCCTGCGCGGCTGCATCAACAACAACCTGCGGCGCACCACCCCCTTCACCAGCACCGAGGACGACACCCACTTTGGGCGTGCCTTTGCCATCGTGCAGACCACGCGCAAGGCTGGCCCCATCCGCGTGCGATTCGACTGCGAAGGCATGGCTCCCGTCATCCTAACGCTCAGCAGTCAGTAAGACATTTGGTCTGGCTCGCATAGGCAATGCGTCGCGCTCGCGTAGGCAATGTGCCAGGTTTAATTGCCTACGCGAACCGAGCGAAAAGCCTATGCGAGAGAAACGGAAAGACAGCGGCTTTTTAGTCCCTTAAAATCAAGAACTAACTGAGAGCGAATCGTTTGAAAAGAAAACGCTTTATTTTACTCATACTGCAAAATAGTTAAAAATATGAAAAAAACTTTTGTTGCACTTACGGCATGGCTGAGCCTCTTCAGCGTGGGCCATGCGCAAGACACACCCCTCATGGGCTGGAGCTCGTGGAACAGCTTTGGTTTCCAAATCAGCGAGCAAATCATCTGTCAGCAAGCCGACGCTATGGTCTCGTCGGGACTGAAGGACGCTGGCTACAACTACATCAACATCGACGACGGCTACTTTGGCGGACGCGATGAAGACGGCAAGCTGCTCATCCACCCCACCCGATTCCCCAACGGAATGCGCCCCGTGGTAGATTACATCCACAGCAAGGGCCTGAAGGCGGGCATCTACAGCGACGGTGGCCCCAACACTTGTGCCAGCTACTTCGGTGGCGACACCATCGGCGTGGGCGTGGGCCTGTGGGGACACGACAAAGCCGACTGCCAGCTCTTCTTCCGTGACCTCGACTTCGACTTCATCAAGATTGACTTCTGCGGCGGTTCGCCCTACCACAACAAGGACAAGCGCAAGCTCTCGGAACGCGACCGCTACACCGACATCTACCGTGCCATTCAGGAAGTGGGCAAGAAGGATGTCCGCGTGAACGTGTGCCGCTGGGACTACCCCGGCACATGGGTCAGCAAGGTGGCTGGTTCGTGGCGCACCACCCACGACATCGCTTGCGACTGGAAGAACGTGGCCGACATCATTCAGCAGAATCTTTATCTCTCGGCCTACGCCAGCAAGGGACACTATAACGACATGGACATGCTGGAGGTGGGACGCGGACTCAGCGTGGAGGAAGACAAGACCCACTTCGCCCTCTGGTGCATCATGAACAGCCCGCTGCTCGTGGGTTGCGACATGAACAAGGTGAAGCCCGAAGCCCTGGCACTGATGGCCAACAAGCGGCTCATCGCCCTCAACCAGGACTGGCTCTGCCAGCAAGCCTACCCTGCACAGAAGATTCAGGGCTGCTTCGTGCTGGTGAAGGACATCGAGACACGCTATGGCAACAAGCGCGCCGTGGCCATCTACAACCCCACCGATGCTGAAGTGAAGGACGTGCAGCTGCCGCTGGCCGACATCGACTTGGCTGGGAACGCCACCATCATTGACCTCTACACAGGCAACGACGTGAGCAAGCAGGTCTTGAAAAGTGAAAAGTTAAAAGTGAAAAGTGAAAAATCCAAGAATCCAACTACCCGAAATTTAGATTCTTCACTTTTCACTCTTCACTTAAAATCCATCCCCGCCCACGGCACAGCCATCTACACCGTCACTGCCGCCGAGCGACTGGAGCGCACCGTCTATGAGGCTGAGAGTGCCTACAACCCCTCTTATCAGGAAATTGCCAACCACCAGGCTGAGCACACAGGCATCTATGCCCACGACGACCATTGTCGCTCTGGCATGAAGGCCACATGGCTGGGCAGCAACGAGGAGAACCACCTGGAGTTCCAGAATGTGTATAGCCGCAGAGGGGGCACGTATGAACTCACCATTGCCTACCTCTCTGGCGACAACCGCAAACTGACCCTCGAAGTCAACGGAAAGCGCGTCCTGAAGTTCAACTGCAACTCTGGCGGCTACGACAAGGTGGGCACCGTCACGGCCCGTGTGAAGCTCCAGCAAGGCGACAACGTCATCACCCTGCGCAACAACAAATCTTATATGCCCGACATTGACTACATCCAGCTGGATCCAGCCAACGCTGCCGGCGTGAGCGACTTCTACGAGACCCACACCACGCTGAACTACAGCGACGGACGGAACACTGCCGGAACCATCGACCAGCCCAAGGGCTTCGACCCAAACTTCTACATCTTCCTCTGCCTGGGCCAGTCGAACATGGAGGGCAACGCCAAGATTGAACCGCAGGACCGCGACGGCATCGACCCACGCTTCAAGACGATGTCTGCCGTGGACTGGCAAGCACCCAATGGACGAAAGAAGGGGCTGTGGTATGCAGCTGTGCCCCCACTCTGCCGGGAATATACGGGACTGACACCAGCCGACTACTTTGGCCGCACCCTGGTGGAGCAACTGCCCGAAAGCATCAAGGTGGGTGTCATCAATGTGGCTGTGGGCGGATGCAGCATCGACCTGTTTGACGAAGACAAGTGTGCTGACTACATTGCCAAGTCTGCCGACTGGCTACAGAATTTCTGCAAGGCTTACGACAACAACCCCTACCGCCGCCTGGTCGAAATGGGCAAGAAGGCTCAGCAGGCAGGTGTCATCAAGGGCATCCTGCTGCACCAGGGCTGCACCGACAACACACAGCAGAGCTGGCCGGGCCGCGTCAACACGGTCTATACCCGACTGCTCAAGGACCTCAACCTGAAAGCTGAGGATGTGCCCCTGCTCGTGGGCGAGCTGATGACGCAGGAGGACGGTGGCTGCTGCTATGCCCACAATGCCATCATCAACCAGATTGGCAAGACCATCCCCACGGCTCATGTCGTTCACTCGCTGGGCTGCCCCGGACGGTCCGACAAACTGCACTTCACAGCTGAGGGTTACCGCATTCTGGGCCGACGCTATGCCGAAACCATGTTGCCACTGCTCAACAATAAATAGAAAAAGTTTTTTTGCTCTTCAGATTTTGGTTTTTAGCAAGTTGCAAATGTTGTAACATTTCGCAAAACTCATGTAACATTTCAAAAAGGAAGCTCCATGGAAACGCAATAATTTTGCAGCCGAAAAGAAAGGCAAAAGAAGAAAAGCAAAAGAAAAAAGAAATATATAAAAGGAATTTCTTACTTTATTATTATCAACTTAAAACTTTTTCGCTTATGAAACCCTCATGAATATTTCAAATTCGCCAAAGTGAATGAAAAGTGGCTGCCGCCTCGTTATATAGTTACACTACTTTACGAGAT
>JAFTEV010000103.1 GCA_017453465.1 Bacteroidaceae bacterium
AAAAATCTAAGTTACAGTTTAGTCGGCATTAGGCTGCGTTTAGCCCCAGTAACTTAGATTTTTCACTTTTCACTCTTCACTTTTCACTATTCGCTTACATCTTTGCAGAAATTGTCCTGTGTAGCTGTAGGCACACTGGGCTACGGTTTCGGGTGTGCCTTCCACGACAAGGTTGCCTCCTGCCTGGCCTCCTTCGGGGCCGAGGTCGATGATGTGGTCGGCACACTTGATGACATCCATGTTGTGCTCAATGATGATGATGGTGTGTCCTCTTTCGATGAGGGCATTAAATGCTGTGAGCAGCTTCTTGATGTCGTGGAAGTGAAGCCCTGTGGTTGGTTCGTCGAAAATGAAGAGGGTGGGGACTGTCTTTTCCTGACTGAGGTAGTAGGCCAGCTTGATGCGCTGATTCTCACCGCCAGAGAGTGTGCTGCTGGTTTGTCCCAGTTTGATGTAGCCCAGACCGACGTCTTGCAGTGGCTTCATCTTCTGCACAATCTTCTGTTCGCCATGTTGTGTGAAAAACTCCACTGCCTGATTGATGGTCATGTTCAGAATGTCGTAAACCGACTGTCCGTGAAACTGCACGTCGAGAACTTCCTGCTTGAAGCGTTTGCCGTGGCAGGATTCACATTCCAGGATGAGGTCGTTCATGAACTGCATCTCCACGGTCACGGTGCCTTCACCCTTACATTCCTCGCAGCGTCCGCCTTCGGCATTGAAGGAGAAGAAGGCTGGTGTGTAGCCCATCTGCTTGGCCAGTTGCTGTGAGGACATCAGTCGGCGTATTTCGTCGTAGGCTCCCAGATAGGTGACGGGGTTGCTTCGCGACGAAGTGCCGATAGGGTTTTGGTCGATGAATTCCACTTTCTTGATGAGGTCGATGTCGCCCGAAAGCCCTGTGTGTTGACCTGGTCGCTCGCAGTTCTCGTCCAGATGTCGCTTCATGGCTCGGTAGAGGATGTCGCGTACCAAGGTGGATTTGCCGCTGCCGCTGACTCCTGTGACGCAGGTCATTACGTTCAGCGGAAATTTCACGTTGATGCCTTTCAGGTTATTCTCTCTGGCACACTGCACCTCGATGTAGTTGTTCCAGGGACGGCGTGAAGTGGGGACAGGAATGGTTTCCCATCCCATGAGATAGTCAAGTGTGTGGGATGTGCCTGGCTTCCAGTCGATTTTTTCCCCTGGAACAGGCGTAGGCCCTGCATAGATGATGTTTCCGCCCAGCCGTCCTGCATCGGGGCCTATGTCGATGATGTAGTCGGCAGCACGCATGATTTCTTCATCGTGTTCAACGATGATGACCGTGTTGCCCAGTCGCTGAAGTTCGCGGAGAACGTGTATCAACCTTTGTGTGTCTCTTGAGTGTAGTCCAATGCTGGGTTCGTCCAGAATGTAGAGGCTACCCACAAGGCTTGACCCCAGACTGGTGGCCAGATTGATGCGCTGGCTTTCACCGCCCGACAGAGAGTTGGAAAGCCGCGAAAGGGTGAGGTAGCCCAGCCCCACGTCAACCAGAAATTGCAGTCGGGAGCGAATCTCCAGCAGCAGACGTTTGGCTACTTCGGTGTCGTGTTTCGACAACTTCAGCGTGCGGAAAAACTCGCACAGCGTGGTGATGCTCATTTCGCAAAGGTCGGTGATAGACTTGCTGCCCACCTTCACATACTCAGCTTCCTTCTTCAGTCGCCGACCATGACAAGTGGGGCAGGCCGTCTTTCCCCGATAGCGTGCCAACATCACGCGATATTGAATCTTGTACTGATTCTCCTTCAGCATACGGAAAAATTCGTCGATGCAGATAGAACGGTTTCCCCATTCGTTCTGTTCCTCCACACCGTGCCAGAGCAAGTCTTTCTGCTCCTGTGTCAGCTGATAATAAGGAGTAAAAATGGGAAACTGCCACCGCTCAGCATGGCGGCAAAACTCCTTCTTCCATTCCCCCATCTTTTCGCCGCGCCAACATACCACGGCACCGTCGTAAACGCTCAGTTCCGTGTTGGGGATGACCAGGCTTTCGTCAATGCCGATGATGCGTCCGAAACCCTCACATTCAGGACAAGCTCCCACGGGGGAGTTGAACGAAAACATTTGGTCGGTAGGCTCTTGAAACTCGATGCCGTCAGCCTCGAACTTCAGCGAAAACACCGCACGCTCGTCGTTTGGCTGAAAACTCAAGATGCACGCTCCTTCGCCTTCATACAAAGCCGTCTCTGCCGAATTGACCAGTCGCGAGATGGTCGATTTCTCATCGTTGACCACCAGTCGGTCGATGATGAGCAGAATGTCATCTTTTTCCCGATAGTTGGGCAGATATTCCTCTATGGTTCTTGTCTCCTTGCCGACAAGGATGCGTACAAACCCCTGCTTCATGTCCATCTCCAACTGCTCTCGCCGACTTCTGCCGCCGTGGGCAATCAGCGGACAAAGCACCATGAAGCGAGTGCCCTGCTCATGGCTCAACATACACTGCACCATGTCCTCTGTTGTGTGCTTCTTCACCTCTTTGCCACTCACTGGCGAAATGGTCTTGCCGATGCGTGCGTACAACATTCGCAGGTAATCATAAATCTCGGTCGCCGTCCCCACCGTGCTTCGGGGATTTCTCGAACTCACCTTCTGCTCAATGGCAATGGCTGGCGGAATGCCCTCAATGAAGTCACATTCAGGCTTCTGCAAGCGTCCCATAAACTGCCGAGCGTAGGTTGACAAACTCTCCACATAGCGGCGTTGTCCCTCAGCATAAAGCGTATCGAAAGCCAGCGACGACTTGCCGCTGCCACTCACACCAGTCACCACAATCAACTTATCTCTGGGAATGTCTATGCTGACGTTCTTCAGGTTATTGACATGTGCCCCTTTTATTCTGATACAATTCTCCATCCGCCTTTTTTTACTATCTCTGATAGCAGAAAAAATATTTCCTAACTTTTCTTGACAAGGTCGAAATGTTTAGCATATCCGACACCGCAGAAATGTCGCGTGTCGTGCCGTCCTTCATCAAAATTTCAATCTTGTCCTCATCAATGCTGTACATGTCCTTGCCTATCTCCAGGCTGCTCGTCAGATACCTGCGGGCATCCTCTCTGCTGACACCATAACGCTGCGAAAGCTGGCCGACAACCCCCTCCACGTAGGCTTCCGAAACAGGCTCATCAGTCACTTCCACACGGAAGATGCAACGCCCCATGAAGTCACGCGACAACATGCTCAGAATCCTGTCCTCACTCCGCCCCCACACTTTCAAGGCCGACATGATGTCATTGTCATCCAAGTCCAGATACCGCTCCAGACATTCAGGCTCCTTCATAAACCGTCCTCGCTCAATATCCTGATACAGGAAGAAATGCAAGGCTGGAGAACAAAACAATTCTACTCCCTCCCTGGCCAGTTCCTTTGCCCTGGCCAGCGCATTGATCAACACATGCTCAGCCGCCACACCAGTCTTGTGCAGATATACCTGCCAATACATCAGTCGGCGACTTACCAGGTAGTTCTCTATTGAGTAGATCCCCTTCTTCTCCACCACCAGGCGGTCATCCTTCACGTCCAGCATATCAATGATGCGTGCACTGCCGATGTTTCCCTCAGTCACCCCCGAAAAGAAACTGTCACGCCTCAAGTAGTCCAGTCGGTCCATGTCCAGCTGACTTGAAATCAGCTGATGCAGAAAATGCCTCGGATGCTCATCCTTAAAAATTCTGATGGCCAAATCCAGTCTGCCGCCCAGCTCCCTGTTCAGTTTCTCCATCACCATCAGCGACACCTCCTCATGGCTCACACCGCTAATCAGTGTATGCTCCAGTACATGAGAGAAAGGCCCGTGCCCAATGTCGTGCATCAAGATGGCTGCCTCCACAGCCACAGCCTCCTCCTCACTAATTTCCACCCCCTTCGTCTGCAACGTCCTCACCGCCTTGCTCGTCAGGTGGAACGCCCCGATGGAATGTTGAAACCTCGTGTGCTGAGCCCCTGGGTACACCATGTTGGCACCCCCCAGCTGCTTAATTCTGCTCAGCCTGAAAAAGTCAGGGTGTGCCACAATGTCCAGCAGCACCCCCTTTGGTATTCTGATAAACCCAAACACAGGGTCATTTATAATCTTATGGTCAGCCATTTTTTCACGCATTATGCATTATCCAACAGCCGCCCCATCTCCTCAGCTACCTTCTTAGCCTCACCTGCCGCAGCCTCGGCAAAAGCCTCTGTTCCGTCAGCATAGATGATGGCACGGCTGCTGTTCACCAGCAGGCCGCAATCTCCGTTCATGCCCCATTTGCAAACCTCCTCCAGGCTTCCGCCCTGAGCACCGATGCCAGGAACCAGCAAGAAATGATTAGGCACAATTCTTCTGACAGCCTCAAACATCCTGCCCTGCGTCGCCCCCACCACGTACATCATGTTCTCGTCATTTCCCCATTCTTGACTCTTGCGCAACACTTTCTCGAAGAGCCTTTCCCCTTCCGTGTCCGCCGTCAGTTGGAAATCATGGCTACCCTTGTTGCTTGTCAAGGCCAGCAGCACGACCCACTTGTCTCGGTATTGCAAGAAAGGCACTACACTGTCCTCCCCCATGTACGGAGCCACCGTCAGCGCGTCCAGGTTCATCTCTTCAAAAAATGTGCGGGCATACATCGCGCTCGTGTTGCCAATGTCACCCCGCTTTGCGTCCGCAATGACAAAATGGTTCGGGTAGTTCGTCCTCAAATACTCCACCGTGGCCTCAAACGCCGTCCAGCCCTTCACGCCCATGCTCTCATAGAAAGCTAAATTCGGCTTGTAAGCCACACAGTAAGGAGCCGTCGCGTCGATGATAGCCTTGTTAAACGAAAACACAGGGTCACGTTCCGCCAGCAAATGCGCTGGGATTTTCTTGATGTCCGTGTCCAGACCCACACAGAGAAACGTCCGCTTCTCCCTGATTTGCTGAATAAGTTCTTGCTTCTTCATAATTAAACAATGTGCTGAAAAAATAATTTGCAAAATTACGACTATTCTCCGAACAAACCAAACCCCAACCCCATTTTTCGTGCAACGGTAGAAAATAAAGTACCAATCAGCAACACCTGCAACACGATGATTCTCCTGCCCGTCACTCTGTAACACAAGCTGACAGCAGCCAAAATGACACCATACCACCCCACAACTTCCACTACCGACAGCCTCGTCTCCACTGTGGCAAAAGGCAAACCACTCACCCCCTCTGCAATCTTGTTCAGCAGCCAGGCTACCCGGCACAGAGCCATAGCCACCCCGCCAGCCAACGGAAGAATCCACACACCAACCACCCATCCCACAGCCACCAGCAGCCACCAGACAGCAGTAAGCACCAAAATAGGCGGAACCAGCAACGAAGCATACACATTCGTCAACAACCCATACACAGGCACTGCCCCAAAATGGTAAGCTACCAACGGCCCCGTCGCCACCGTACAGACGAAAGAGACCATCAGTCCACCCAAGAAATAACTCCACGGAATCCATCGTCCCATTAGCGCAATACCCGCAACGGAGCAAAACGAAAGCTGAAAACCCACATGCCCTATAAGTAACGGATTGGCAGCCAACATCAAGAATGCCGCTACAATGCAAACATTCATCAGTTCAGCATCTCGTTCCAGCAACTTCAGCAGCGTGACCACACTGCACATCAGCGTCGCCCTCACGATGGAAGGCGACATTCCCGTCACCAGCGCATAGCCCCACAATATAAATAGAATCAAAACATATCCAGCTCGCCGCCAAGCAAGAGAACCACCGAATAATCTGAACACCCACAACAAGGCCAGAAAGATAAGCCCTACATGATAGCCCGACAACGCCAAGACATGGCTGATGCCCGCCATCCTGTATGTCTGTTTTATTTCTTTTGTCAGTCCGCGTCGCCACCCCGTTGTCATTGCCTCCACCACGGCACACTCGTCAGGATGATTCTGCCAGCAAAATCCATCCTTTTCCGATGGAACAGCCGTAAACCGCTCGTGCAACCACCGTTGCAATTCCGCCGCTCGCTCGTTTTGCCAATCATTATTCTTATAGATTTCATACTTCCATTCTTCCCCATATCGTTCCAGAGCCTGGCGATGACTTCGGCACGACAAGATGAGTCCGAACAAAAAGAAGGTAAGCGCAGTCAATATATAAAAGATGTGTGGCTTATACTTGTCAGGCTGTCTGCTCAACAGACTATTATAAATAATGTTGAAACAGATGCAGACACCCGCAGTTACAACCAACCATTTCAGGGGCGGCATCCATCCTCATTCCACCGTGCACAGGTAGCCTCCGCCGATACCGAAAAGAAAGGGAATGAACAGAGGAAGTAGCGGATAGCGTGTCCAATCTATCAGCTTGCTGTCGGTGGGGTGCGGGTTATGTCTGCTTTCAGGAGTGTCCATGCCTTAGGAGTTGGGCAATTTGTTCCAGCCAGTGGCGGTCGGTCTCGTCGAAAGCGTTGAGCTGGTCGCTGTCGATGTCGAGCACGGCGACGACGGTGCCGTGGGTGTCGTGGACGGGGACGACGATTTCGCTGCGCGAGGCACTGGAGCAGGCAATGTGGCCTGGGAATTGGTCAACATCGGGGACGACTTGTGTCTGGTCTTCCTGCCATGCGGTTCCGCATACGCCGCGACCTTTGCGGATGCGGGTACAGGCGAGGGGACCCTGGAAGGGACCGAGCACGAGGGTGTGGGCATCGGCTACGCGGTAAAAGCCTACCCACCACCAGCGGAAGGCTTGGTGGAGCATGGCGGCGGTGTTGGCCATGTTTGCGATGGGGTCGGGTTCGTCGGCAATGACCGATTGAATTTGGGGTAGCAGCTGGGCGTATTGTTCTGCCTTGGTAGTGGCGGTGATGATGAGTTCTTCAGCCATGTTTTTTTCTTTTTTTAGGGGTGCAAATGTACGATTTTTTCGGCTTTTTTCTTTGTAGTTGCTTGTTTTTTATCGACATTTGCATGTTTTTTTGTGAAAGAAGTGTGGTTTTGGAAAGAAAAATTATACATATTGACATGGACAGCTTCTTTGTGAGCGTGGAGCAACGGGATTGTCCTGAACTGCGGGGCAAGCCCTGTGCGGTGGGTGGACTGAGCGACAGGGGTGTGCTGGCTACGGCGAGCTATGAGGCTCGCAGGTTTGGGGTACACTCGGCGATGTCAACCCGGCGTGCCATGGAGTTGTGTCCGGAGTTGGTGGTGGTGCCTGGTGATTACCAAAAGTATAAGGAAGTGTCGGAGCAGGTTCATGCGATTTTCCATGAATATACTGATGTGGTTGAGCCGTTGTCGCTGGACGAGGCTTTTCTGGATGTGACGGTGAACAAACGGGGGATGGTGTCGGCTACGGAGGTGGCGCAGGAGATTAGGGCGAAGATTTGGGAACGGCTGCATTTGACGGCTTCGGCGGGTGTGTCGTATTGTAAGTTTCTGGCGAAGGTGGCGTCGGACTGGAAGAAGCCTGACGGCTTGTTTGTGATACGTCCGTCAGAGGCGTTGCGTTTCATCTCTTTTTTGCGGGTAGAAAAGTTTTGGGGTGTGGGGGCTGTGACGGCTGAGCATATGCACCGCATGGGTATTTATTGTGGCTGGCAGCTGCGTGACTGGTCGCTGGAGGGGTTGACGAGGGAGTTCGGAAAGGCGGGGCAGATGTATTATAATTTTGCGCGTGGCATTGATGAACGGCCTGTGGAGCCGGTGCAGCTGCGTAAGTCGGTGGGCTGTGAGACAACGTTTGAGCGGGATATTTACAGGAGGTCGGCTGTGGTGATTGAGTTGTATCACTTGGCGGAAGAGTTGCTGCGGCGGCTGAAGGCGCATCCCTTCCGTGGATACACGTTGACGTTGAAGGTGAAGTTTTTTGATTTTACACAGATTACACGGTCGAAGACGAGCCGCACGGAGGCTTTCGACACGATGGAGTGCATTTTGCCAGCGAGCAAGGCTCTGATGGCGGAGGTGGATTATTCGCGTGAGCGTCCCATCCGTCTGCTGGGGCTTTCGGTGAGTCATGCGCGGGAGGAGCATGAGGTGTGGAAGCAGCTGGAGCTGGACTTTGGGAAGGGAACTGGACAGCGGGGTTAGAAGTCGGGGGACTTGCGGAATGTCATTGTCGTGCCGGTGCGGGGGTGGACGAATGTGAGGCTTTGGGCGTGGAGGTAGAGGCGGTCGGCGGGTGTGCCGTAGAGGGGGTCGCCCAGGATGGGGGTGCCGAGGCCGTCGGGGTGGGCTGCGTGTACACGGAGTTGATGGGTGCGCCCTGTCTGGGGGAGGAAGAGGACACGGTTTGTGTCGAGCATTTGGTAGTGGGTGACGGCGTGTTTGCCATGCTGACGGTTGACGACTTGGCGGGGACGGTCGAGGGGATTGGGCAAGAGTGGCAGGGTGATGGTGCCTTCGGTGGGCAGGCTGGGGGACGGTGTGCCGCTGAGCAGGGCGATGTATTCTTTTTTTACCGTTTGCCGATAGAATTGTTGTTGCAGATTTTTGTAGGCCGCTTCGTTCTGAGCAAAGAGGAGGAGGCCAGAGGTGTCCATGTCGAGACGGTGCACGTTGATGGCTTGGGGATGCTGCTGGCGGACAATGTCGAGCAGCGAGGGCACGTCGTCTTTGCCGGGGGTGGAGAGTAGGCCAGCGGGTTTATAGACAACGAGGATGTCGGGGTCTTCGTAGATGTATTCCACCTGGGCTGCTACGGCTCTGCTGCGGCTGAGCATGGGGTTTTCTTCTACTTGCAGCCCTTGGAGCATGTGGGCGAGGATGGGTTTGCACTTGGACTGACAGGCCGGGTAGTAGTTGCCGTCGGTGCGGAGTTCGTCCTTCGGTGATGGGCCGAGCCAAAATTCTGCCATGCAGAGGGGACGTAGGTTGTGCTGGTAGGCGTATTGCAGCAGTTTGGGGGCACAACATTCGCCCGCTCCTGAGGGAACTTTGATGGCGGTGGAGGGGGCTTCTGCCTTGTGGAAATATTCTTCTGGGGTGAGGATGCGGGGCTGGTTTTGGAAGATGTCGAGCAGGTTCTGCGCTGTGCCCTGTGCGTTGAGCAGGTTGAACTGGGCGAAGAGCCAGCGTTGCAGGGCAATGGAGCGAGTTTTGCGCTCGGTGCGGAGGGCTGGGGTGTCTTCGCCTTGCTGGATGCGGTGGTTGATGGCTGTAATCTGGGCTTCTTCTTGTTTGAAGTGTCCGCTGGGGTTCTGCAAATTATAGACCGGGGGGACAAATCCGTCTTGCAGATAGGAGCCAGCCAGCAGCCCGGAGAAAGCAGCCAAATAGTAGCGTTTGCCGTCTTGCTCCACGATGAGCACACCGAACATTTTGCCGCCGTGTTCTGCCCTGAGCAGTTCACGGCATCGTGGCTTGATGTCTTCTGCAGCGGCCATGCACAGGGGGTGCGGCTCGTAGCGGAAGGGGTAGGTGAACTGTTGGGGCGAGGGTATGCACTCAGTTCCGTGGGGCAATGGGTGCAGGAGGGGGTGCATGTTATCTGACGGTGAGGTGGAAGCAGGCTTGTTTTCGTTCATATTTTACGTAGCAGAGTCCCTGAGTGCGGAGGTCGTTGAGCACTTCGGCCATAACCTGTTTCATCTTCAGGTCGTAGCGCAGGAGGGGTGTGTGTGGGTCGTAGTAACCAACGAGGGGAACGAAGCGGTTGTAGGTAATATCAACGGTGGTGCCGTAGCAGTGGCAGGAGTGGGTAGTAGCGTTGCCGTTGCCCTTTTGCAGCCGTGACACGTCTTCTGCTGTACGGAGCACAGAGGTGACCATGGGCAGGTGGACGGGAAGCCCCTTTATCTGGAGCGAGTCGATGAAGTTGAGGCAGATGGTGTTGAGCAGGTGCTGGGCTTTGGGCACCAGGTAGGGCATGGAGTGGGTCAGTTCATCTACGGTGTAGTAGGGTGAGTTGCAGATGTTGACCAGCTTGTGCTGACGGATGAGCTGCTGGATTTCTCGGCGGCTCTTGACGGGGGTGATGCCGTTTTTCTGTGCGGCAATGAGTTGCACGTCGTTGATGTCGGGGAAACACTCTGTCCAGGAATAGACACCCTGCACACGGTGTGGATTTTGCCTGATGCTATTGTTGACAGGAGGCACCACCGAATCATCGGCTGGACGTTCTTCTGTAGGTTCTTCCTCGGTGGAGCTTTCTTCTGTAAGTTCTTCCGTGGCTTCTTCAGCAGTTTCTTCTTCTGTGGTTTCTTCGTCGCTGTTGGCTTCGGAGTACCATTCGTCGTCTTGACTTCCCACATAGACTTCTGTGATGTCGTCGTCATCGGTGGCTTCGTTGTCGTCGTTCATGGCCAGCATGGGCACTTGAATGGTAAACACATGGCGTATGGCGGCAAACAGGAGCATGGCCACGGTGAAGGCCAGCAGAAACTTCCGCCTGTTGTATCTGGTTTTCTGTTTCTTCATTGAAAATGTGTGTGTGGTTTATGCTCTGCCAGAGTTTTCAATCAGTGCAGCCACTTTGTCGTTGAAATCGTCTGCCGCCAGCAGCCGCTCGATGCTGAGGTGCATACGGTAACGCCAGTAGTGGCGTGGGTTGGCGGGAATGTTGATGCGCTCGGCATTGGGGTCGGGCAGACGTAGCTGCTCGTCCAGGGCGAGCCAGTCTTGCCAGGCAAGGAGGCAGAGCACGGAAGGGGAGAAGAGGTGACGCGCCACGATGTCTTCGCAGAGCCAGCCCGGAGCGGGGTGGGGTGCGGGGCCGTCGTTGTGCATGGCCCAGTTGTAGAAGTTTTGTGCCCGCTGCTCGTCTTCATCCCACCACATACGGAGCGGAGCCATGTCGTGGGTGGCAATGGTGGCCACCGAGCGGTAGGGGTTGTTTTGCAGCAGACCGAATTGCAGGCCCTCCTGCTTGGGCATGGTCTGAATTTCGAGGCTGAGGATGCGCAGCTGGTTTATGACCCAGGGCACACAGGCGGGTACCATGCCGAGGTCTTCAGCACAGACTAACATGCGGGTGCTCTGGGTGAGGGCTGGCAGTTTCTTCATGGCTCCTTCATACCAGAAATCGTTGTGACGGCGATAGTAGTAGTCGTCGTGAAGATGCTGGAAGGCCGCCTGTTCGCCCAGCGAGAGTGAGCGGAAGACATAGTCCTGGTGAGCCATGATGCGTGGATGGTAGAGGTCGGGATATTGCCTGTCGGGGACGAAGAGCACATTGGAGGCCAGGGTGTAGAGTCCGTCGCGAACCAGGATGTCGTCTTCGCTCTCCTTTCCGTCGAACATTTGCTGAATCTTCCGTTGGCTGCCGTATTCGGGCTTCAGGTCGTAGCGGCCATCAGGACGGCGGTCAAGGTAGAGCAGGGTGATGAGTTCGCGTCGGTAGCCGAAGATTTCCCCCACGATTTCGTCGGTGATGTAGGGACGAGTCATTTGTTCGTGGCGGAATTTCAGTCCGTAGCTTTCTATTTCGGGAATGCTCATGGGGAGCGACGGCGAGAACTGGCCCAGCAAGCCGTGTACGCTGTGCATGGGGATGGACCAGATGCGGAAGAAACCCAGCACGTGGTCAATGCGGTAGGCATCGAAGTATTGTGCCATCTTCTGGAATCGGCGCATCCACCAGCTGTAGCCCTCTTCGGCCATGGCTTCCCAGTTGTAGGTGGGGAATCCCCAGTTTTGGCCATTGGCCGAGAAGGGGTCTGGCGGCGCACCGGTCTGTTCGTCCAGGTTGAAGAGGTGTGGGTCGGTCCACGCCTCTACGCTGTCGCGGCTGATGCCAATGGGGATGTCGCCCTTGATGATGACTCCGTTCTGGCGGGCAGTGTTGCGCACATCGAGCAGTTGCAGGTGGAGCTGATACTGCACGTAGTAGTAGAAGGCTATGTCACTGTATTCTGCCGACTTGGGGCTGCACATCCGCTCGATGGCTCGCTTGTTGTATTTGCTGTGCTTGGGCCATGTGGGGAAGTTGGCTGTGCCATAGGTGTCACGCAGATAGCAGAAGGCGGCGTAGGGCACGAGCCAGTCTTTGTTGCTGGTGAAGAATTGCTGGTAGTCGGCAGTCTGGAACGTGGTCTCTCCCTCTTGCTGATAGGCCAGCCGCAGGTAGCGCATCTTCTGTGCAATTACCCGCTCGTAGTCCATCTGTGGCAGGGCGTTAAGCTCCTGCTGTGCCATCATGAATTTCTCCATCTCCAGCTTGTCGTTCAGCCGTGGCAGGGCGCGCAGGTCGCAATAGACGGGGTGGAAGGCGTAGATGCTGATGGCATTGTAGGGGTAGGAATCCTTCCATGTGCCCACCGTCATGGTGTCGTTCACGGGCAGAATCTGTATGGCGTGCATCTTGGTGCGTACTGCCCACTGGATGAGGGCCTTCAGGTCGCCAAAGTCTCCCACGCCGAAGCTGCCACCCGTGCGGAGCGAAAAGACGGGGATGACCACGCCTGCCACCTTCCAGTTGGCATAGTTCAGGGCGGGGCGGCTGTCGGTCTTCAGCCACATTTGCCTCATGCCCAGCCTTGGTGAACGCAGGGTGCGGTTCATGCCTTCTTCCCAGCGCAGGATGTTGCCCTGGGCATCGACGACCACATATTTATATTCCACTTCGTTGTAGAGCAGCGAGGCATCCATGTTGATGGCCCACTCTTGCAGGGCTATGAGGTGCATCCGCTGGGCCACTCGCCATTCGCCCAGCTGGGGCGAACTGCCGCAGATGGCCAGATATTCGCCTCGGCGCAGACGTGGCTCTACGGCTCTGAGCTGCAAGGTAACGGGGTAGAGTCTCGGACTGCCGGCATCGCTGCGGCCTTCCTCCTTGGCTCCCATGCACTCGGTGAATGCACTGGAGAAGAGGGGCAGGTCTTCGGGGATGGGTCGCCAGCTGTCATCCACAATATAGGTGTCGAAGTCGATGTCGAAAGTGATTCGGTGCGGAGCTGTTTCCCATTCAGTCCAGACCAGTTCGCCATCGCGGTACATGGCATACAGATACTCTATGCCGATGGCACCTCCGCCCGTCAGAGAGAGTTCGCCTCTCCACAGCCGTCCGTCCTCTGTGTTCAATGGCTGTTCCTGGGCAATCTGTTTGCTGCCGTCCTTCAGGAGCAGGCGGGGCTGGATGCGAATTTCCTCGCCCCACTTTGTATAATATTCTATGCTGAAAAGTATCTTCATGACGTATCTTTTTGATTTTTAGCTCCGCTACGATGTGTCTGTAGCCCTTAGCCACGTTTTTCCTACAAATGTAGGGTTTTCGCCCCGTTTCCACAAACGTTTGCAGGAAAAACACCCCGCAGTTAAGATTTTTTTTGAAAAAAACAAGGTTGTGCAGGGCTTCGGGTGTTAAAGAATGTGTATTGTGACAAAAAAACGGGCATCAATACAAAAAATACACCTGCGAACTGCCTCAAAATGAGTAGTTGAAACAAACTGAGTGTGTTATGTATAGGATTCATCGCTCCCGCGTAGGCAATGCGTCGCGCTCGTGTAGGCAATTGTTCACGCAGCATTGCCTACGCGACTCCGTCCCATTGCTTACATCTTTTAAACATTTCTGTGAAAGTGTAAAATGAATCCGTAAAACGTACAACGAAATCTGGCTGAAAAGCCGTACCTTTGCAGCGTAAAAATCAGTATTCTATGAAACGAACCGTTATTTCACGCCTGTTGTTGGCAGTCGCAGCATTGCTCACAATCTCCTGCTCTGGCGAGGAGGCCCAGGCTCAAACACCCTCATCGAACATGGAAATCTATATGACAATTGACGGACAGACCTTGCCCGTCAGTCTCGTTGACAACGAGGCTACACAGGCTCTGTTGGCGGCACTGCAAGTGGCTCCACTCACCTACGAAGCCGATGATTACGGAGGCTTTGAAAAGGTGGGCTCATTGGGACGTTCACTGCCCACGAGCAATTCGCACATAACGACGGAGGCTGGCGATGTGATTCTGTATAACGGCAACCAGATGGTGCTGTTCTACGGCAGCAATTCGTGGAGCTACACGCGGCTGGGACGCATTCAGTATGCGTCGCTCGACCAGCTGAAGTCATTCCTGAAAGCAGGGCAGGGGCGTGTCAGTGTGACGCTGTCTGCTGCTGTTGCAACGGACATCAGGTCTGTAGGGGCAACAGCCGAGAAGGAGAACGAGTTTACGGCCCTGAATGGGGTTCGGACAATGTCGCCTGGGCGGGGCATCTATATTAAAAATGGTAAGAAGTATCTCAAATAAGGATTAGTATTGCACCGTATGACGCAGAGAATAGAAACCGTAGAGCAGTATAACAGGATGTTCGGCATAGAAACGAAACATCCGCTGGTGACCGTGGTGGACGTGAAGGACTATGCACCGCAGCAGGGACAGCTGACGCAGACCGTGTGGTATGGACTGTATGCCGTGTTCTTGAAGCAGGGCGTGGGGTGCCGTTTGCGCTATGGACGTGAGACTTATGACTATCAGGCTGGCAGCATTGTGACCATGGCTCCCAGGCAGATGGTGACGACTGAGTTCGTAGCGGGTGAACACAGTAGCTGGAAGGCGTTGTTGTTCCATCCCGACTTGCTCTTTGGCACGCCGCTGGCTGACCGCATTCGTGAGTATGGCTTCTTTGGCTATGACCAGCGCGAGGCTCTCCATGTGAGTGACGATGAGCGCAGGACGATTGAGGACACTTTTGCGCATATTGCCAACGAACTGAATCATGCCATCGACCAGCATTCGTTGCAGCTGCTGACGGTTTATGTGCAGCTGGTGCTCGACTATTGCTTGCGCTTCTATGACCGCCAGTTCATTACTCGCCACAAAGTGAATTCTTCGCTCATCAGCCGTTTTGAACGTCTGCTGGACGACTATTTTGCTGGTGACCAGCTGATGCTGAAGGGGCAGCCCACTGTGGCATGGTGTGCCAGCGAACTGTGTCTTTCGGCCAACTACTTTGGCGACCTCGTCCGCAAGGAACTGGGCAGCACAGCCAAAGACTTCATCACACAGAAGATTCTGGCCATGGCCAAGCAGCAACTGCGCACGACGGATGTTCCCATCACCCTGATTAGTGAGCGACTGGGCTTCAGCAGCGTGAGCCATTTCACGCGGCTGTTCAAGGCGCATACGGGACGGACACCGTCGGACTATAGGCAAAGTGCATAAGAAATGATGAAAAGACAATACTCCATGAAACAGCTTTTAGTGACTGCAATGCTGGCAGCGGGAATGCTGGCAGCATGTATGCAGAATAGTAACAAACCATTAACCGAAGAAAATATGACTAAGTTGGAATTAACACAGGAGTGGGACAAGACGTTCCCCAAGAGTGACAAGGTGAATCACAAGAAAGTGACTTTCCACAATCGTTATGGCATCACATTGGCAGCCGATATGTATTGGCCCAAGGAGCGGGAAGGGGCTGCTACATCCCCCAACCGTCTTCCCGCCATTGCTGTCAGCGGACCCTTTGGAGCCGTGAAGGAGCAGTCAAGTGGACTTTATGCTCAGCACATGGCCGAGCGCGGTTTCCTGACCATCGCCTTTGACCCTTCTTTCACAGGAGAGAGTGGGGGAGAGCCTCGCCGCATGGCTTCGCCCGACATCAATACCGAGGATTTCCTGGCCGCAGTTGATTTTCTGTCAAACCTTGACGAGGTAGATCCGGAACGCATCGGCATCATCGGAATTTGCGGCTTTGGCGGCATGGCTGTCAATGCTGCTGCCATTGACCCTCGCATCAAGGCAACCGTGGCTTCGACGATGTATGACATGAGCAAAGTGAGTGTGGAGGGTTACTTCAAGAGTGAGGACACGTCCGCTCAGCGCATGGAGAAGCGCAGAGCCATTGCCGCCCAGCGCACAGCTGACTACAAGGCTGGCACTTACAAGCGTGCGGGTGGTGTTATCGATCCCCTGCCCGACGATGCTCCTTGGTTCGTGAAGGATTATCATGCTTACTACAAGACTGAGCGTGGTTTCCATGAACGCAGTGGCAACTCGACAGACGGCTGGAACGTTGTTGGTTGTCAGTCTTTCCTTAACCAGCCTTTGTTGGCTTGGGCACACGAAATCGAGACTCCTGTCTTGCTCATCTACGGCGAAAAGGCTCATTCTCGCTATTTCAGTGAGTACGCCTTCGAGAAGATGACAGGCGTTAAGGTTGAAGGCGAAAGCAAGATTGTTGGTAATAAGGAGCTGCTCATCATTCCTGGTGCTTCCCACGTTGACCTCTACGATGACGTGGCTGGTCTGATTCCTTACGACAAGCTGGAGCGTTTCTTTCAGCAGAATCTGTAGTCTGCAGACAAGATTTTGCTTGTTCTCAACACAAGTGTTATAATTGTTTGGGTACACTCATAAAAGTACATTATGAATACGTGTGCCCAAGCATTTATTGTTTTATATCAATAAAACTGATGTTTGTAGCAATCTTTTGCCTTAAATGTTTGTTGCGTATGGGAAAGTCTCCGTACCTTTGCAGCGAAATCAAGCGAAAGATGTCCGTAAGGATGTTCTGAAGCAAGCGACACATTATTTATATATATAAGAAAAGGAAAGTTTTTAGGTTAATAAGTTAGTGTTTTTAGGTTCATACTTTCAGTAGGTACTTGAAACGAGGAAAAAAGATTGGGTCAGGAAAATAAGTATTAATTAAAAAAAGAAAGGATTGTTTTATGGAAACATTGACATTGATTCTGGCTGCACTCGTAGCAGTCGCAGCTTTGGTAAGCAACATTTCGGTTCTGAAATAGCTTTCCAGGAAATCCCCAGCTGGGGTGCTCCAAAACCACGTAGAGACCTCAAACGGAGGCTCTACGGATGCAAAGGCGGAAAAACGGCAAATTTTAGCATTTTAAATCCTTGTTGACTATTAAGCACTTAAGGATTCCTGCTAAAAAAAGTTGGAAAAAAGTCTTGAAAAGATTTGGCCACGTCGAAAATAGTCCGTACCTTTGCACTCGCTTTCGGGAAGGAACAACTTCACAAGGCAACAAAACCTCATTCGAGAGGTTACTAAAATTGAAAGATTGGACAACGAAAATGAGGGCGCTTAGCTCAGCTGGTTCAGAGCGTCTGCCTTACAAGCAGAGGGTCGGCGGTTCGAATCCGTCAGCGCCCACATTCATTTCTCAATTACATGATGGCCCGCTAGCTCAACTGAATAGAGCATTTGACTACGGATCAAAAGGTTACAGGTTTGAATCCTGTGCGGGTCACGTAATGCGCAAAATGACTAAACTCTTTTAGAGTCGGGTAGGTAGGTAAGTGGTTAAAACGGGCAGACTGTAAATCTGTTGCCTTACGGCTTCGGCGGTTCGAATCCGTCCCTGCCCACGGATGATAAAAGTTAGTACTATGTGATGAATGATAATTAGGGAAATGTTGCGGAAGTAGCTCAGTTGATAGAGCACTAGCCTTCCAAGCTGGGGGTCGCGGGTTTGAGCCCCGTCTTCCGCTCTACAACAAATCGGTCTTCCGGTTACGCCTCTTTAGCTCAGTTGGCCAGAGCACGTGATTTGTAATCTCGGGGTCGTTGGTTCGAATCCGACAAGAGGCTCTCACTCAACGAAGTGGCATCCGTTTTCGGACAAAAAATCCTTATGGAGAGGTGGCGGAATGGTAGACGCGCTACTTTGAGGGGGTAGTGGGCTCAGCCCGTGGGAGTTCGAGTCTCCTCCTCTTCACGACAAGGAAATAAAAGATTTGCTTCAGTAGCTCAGTTGGTTAGAGCACATGACTGTTAATCATGGGGTCGTTGGTTCAAGCCCATCCTGAAGCGCAAAGAGAAAAGAACATAAAGGCAACTTTTTACTTTTCACTTCCAAACTTATTAAAATGCGTCCTTAGCTCAGTTGGTAGAGCAATTGACTCTTAATCAATGGGTCCAGGGTTCGAGCCCCTGAGGGCGTACAAGAGGGAAAGAATGGGGCACCCCATTCTTTCATCCTCAAAGGAGAGATGGTAGAGTGGTCGATTACAGCGGTCTTGAAAACCGCCGTACCGAGAGGTACCGGGGGTTCGAATCCCTCTCTCTCCGCATCGTAAAATTGCAAACCCACTGATTTTTCAGTGGGTTTTGTTTTTGGGGCTTGGTCTTTGTATTGCTTCCTGTTTTCATGAAATATTTCTTTTTTCTTTTATCGCTTATAGTTTGTTTGTTTGTGTCGGCACAGGACTTAGCACTGGCTGACAGCATTGTGAAGTATCAGATGGCGAGTGGTGGGTGGCTGAAGAACCAGGATTGGCTGCGAGGGGCAGATCAGGCGTACATGGCGGAGTGTAGGCTGACGGGTGTTGGCAGCACGATTGATAATGGGGCCACGACTTATGAATTAGGGGTACTGGCACAGACTGTTGCCGAAATGCAATCTTCAGCCATTTATGACCTTAAGGCTTCAGAACCTTATCGTTTGGCATTCCTTCGAGGTATCAAGTATTTGCTTGCGATGCAATATGACAATGGCGGTTGGCCGCAGTTTTGGCCACTGCGCTCGGCGGAGTCGTACTCCAACCACATTACGTTTAATGATAATGCGATGGTTCGTGTGATGAGGCTGCTGAAGGATGTGGCTGAGAATAAGCCGCCATACGATTTGCTCGGAGTGAAGGGGGCTCTACGGAAACATTGCGGTGCTGCTTTTCGTCGTGGACTTCGGTGCATTTTGGATTGTCAGATTCGCAGGGCGGACGGACGGCCCACCGTGTGGTGTCAGCAGCACGACGAAGTGACGCTGGCTCCTGCCTCGGCTCGCAAGTATGAGCTGGCTGCCTATTGTGGGCACGGCGAAACGGTTGACATTCTTCAGCTTTTGATGGATTGTTATGCCGAGCAACCGAGTGACACTTTGGGTTTTCGCATTGCCTGTGCGGTGGAGTGGCTGGAAAGTCATGCCATCCATGGCGTGAAGTTGGAGTCGTTTACCAATGCTGAGGGTCAACCCGACAAGCGTTTGGTCTCTGACCCTGAAGCCCCGGATGTTTGGGCACGGTATTATGATTTGGAAACGGAGGAGCCGCTTTTCTCTGACCGTCACGGTCTGCCACTGAAGGATTTTAATGCCATTAGCTATGAGCGGCGTAACGGATATAGTTGGCTGGGTGATTCGCCACGCCGAGTGATTGAGCGGTGGAAGAAGGTAAAAGTGAAAAGTGAATAGTGAAAAGTGAAAAATCTAAGTTACAGTTTAGCCATCATTAGGCAGTGTTTAGCCCCAGTAACTTAGATTTTTCACTTTTCACTAAAAGTTTTTCACGTAATCAGATTCTTACAGTCCAAGGTCTTTCTTGATGGCTTCTACTTTCTCGGATGCTGTCTTGACTGCGCTGTCGTAGCACTTGGGGCATCCCATTTCGCCTTTGACTTCGACGTAGAATTTAATCTTTGGCTCGGTGCCAGAAGGACGGACGCTGATTTTGGTGTCGTCGGCTGTGAACCACTGAAGCACGTTGCTGGTAGCTGGCATGTCGAGGGTGGACTCCTTGCCGTCTTTCACCATCTTCAGGGTCTTGAAGTCTTTGATGCAGACCACTGGGCTGCCGCCAAGCTGTGTGGGTGGAGTCTGACGGAAGTTTTCCATCATCTGCTTGATTTCGTCGGCTCCGCTCTTGCCTGGCTTCACGACGGAGATGGCGTTCTGGTAGGCAAAGCCGTAGTCGAGGTAAATCTTCATAAGCAGGTCGTAGAGGGTCATGCCGTTGTCCTTGGCCCATGCTGCAATTTCGCAGAGCAGACAGATGGAGGCTGGTGAGTCCTTGTCGCGCACCTTGTCGTATGGCAGGTAGCCAAACGACTCTTCGCCGCCGCCGATGTACTTCTGCTTGCCTTCGCTGATTTTGATTTCACGTGCAATCCACTTGAAGCCTGTGTAGCAGTCGCGGATTTCCACGCCGTTGCGCTGGGCTATCTGTGCGATGGTCTCGGTGGTGACGATGGTCTTCACCATGAAGTCTCCAGGACGGAGCTGGCCGAGCTTCTTCTTGTTCTCGATGATGTAGTAGGAGAGCATGAGGGCGGTCTGGTTGCCGTTGAGGATGCACCATTCGCCCTTCGGGTCGCGGCAGACAACGGCGAGGCGGTCGGCGTCGGGGTCGCTGGCCAGCACCAGGTCGGCGTTGAGCTTTGTGCCGAGCTTCATGCCGAGGGTCATGGCCTCGGAGTTCTCTGGGTTGGGCGAAACGACGGTTGGGAAGTTGCCGTCGATGACCATCTGCTCCTTCACGACATTGATGTTCTGGAAGCCCCAGGTGCGCAGGGCGGCAGGAATGATGACGCGGCCTGTGCCGTGGAGGGGTGAATAGACGATGCAGAGGTCTTTCTGGCGGTTGATGACATCCTGGTCAACCAGTGCTTCGTGTACGGCGTTGAGGTAGTCGATGTCCATTTCGCCACCGATAATCTTGATGAGGTCTTCGTTGGGCGTAAACTTCACTTGGTCGATGGTCACTTTGTTGACTTCGTCGATGATGCCAGTGTCATGGGGTGAGAGCACCTGTGCGCCGTCGTCCCAGTATGCCTTGTAGCCGTTGTACTCGCGTGGGTTGTGGCTGGCGGTGATGTTCACACCGGCCTGTGCGTGGAGCTGACGGATGGCAAATGAGATTTCGGGTGTTGGGCGGAGGCTTTCAAAGAGATAGACCTTGATGCCGTTGGCCGAAAAGATGTCGGCTACGGTCTCGGCAAAGAGGCGGGAATTGTTGCGGCAGTCGTGACCTACGACCACGCTGATGTCCTGTTTGCCAGCGAAAGCCTTGTTGATGTAGTTGGCAAAACCCTGTGTGGCCATGCCCACGATGTACTTGTTCATGCGGTTGGTGCCGGCACCCATGATGCCGCGCAGACCGCCTGTGCCAAATTCCAGGTTCTGGTAGAAAGCGTCGATGAGGGCACTCTTGTCCTCGTTTTCGAGCATGGCCTTTACTTCTGCCTGTGTGTCGGCATCGAATGCTGGGCTGAGCCACTTCTGGGCCTCAGCTGTACACTGTTTGATGAGTTCTTGATCCATAATAGTTGTTGTTTATAAGGTTGAAGATATGGTTATTTTTGCCCCTTTCAGTGTTGGTGATGTCACTGTGAGGGTTGTCTTTCCTGCTTTTTGTGTGCTGCGCAGGATGGCTTGCATGTAGCCGTTCTGCATCTGCTTGGTGTTGTCTTCAGGGCGGAAAAGGTCGTTGGTGTAGTGGTCGCCATTGTCGATGGCCATGAGGCTGGCTTCGCCTGTGACGCTGACCGTTACTTCGTTGGTGGCATCAGTTACAATGCGCCCTTTGTTATCCACGGCGTAGATTTTGAAGTATTGCAAATCCATGCCGTCGGCAGTCCAGTGGTCTGCTTTAGGATTGAATGTGTCTTCAGGAGTTTTACCTTCGGCAATGATGCGCAGGGCAACGGCTTTGCCTGTAGATTGCAGTTCGTCGCGAGCCACTTCCTTGCCGCCAGTGCGGGCAATGGCTATGAGTTGTCCGCCTTTACCGTAATCTATGCCTGCGAAATAGGTGATGTTGCGCTTGGCGATGTCTGTAGTGTCGTTGCGCTGTGTGCCCAGACTCTTACCGTTGTAGATGAGTTCCACTTCTTCGGCATTGGTATAGACGAAGACATTCTGCTTAGTACCCTCCGTGCAGTTCCAGTTTGTGTTGATGACTTGGCTGCCTACTTTGATGTCGTTCCAATTCAGTTGTTCGCCCTTGCCACTGACCACGCCAATTTTGCAGACAGGTTCGGTTGGGGCAATGACACTCTTGATGAGATAGGCTTGTGGTTTAGGCATGAGTGTGTGGTCGAAGAAGGCAAAGTTCCACCCCTTCTTAGGCCAGCCGTTGCTTTCGCCCCAGTATTCGATGGCTCCCCACCACGCCAGACCTACTGTGCGTTGGCGGTCCATGCCATAGTAGGGCTGTTGCAGTTGGTTGCTGACGGCTTCGCTCTGGAAGAGGATGAGGTTCGGGTTCTGCTTGAAGTAGCCAGGGTAGGCATCCCACTGGTAATTGAAGGAGTTTACTTCAGTAGCCTGTCCCAGTTCGGGAGCTACAAGGTAGGTCTTGAAGTCGGGCGTATTGCGTTGTGCACCAGCTCGTGCTGGGAACATGGCCACGGTGGTAGGTCGTTGCTGGTCAAAGCGTTTCAGCATCTGGTCGAAGATGCGGTAGGTAGTAATGCCCCAGTCGTTAGTCTTGTAGCCGCTCCAGCCGTCGTTGGTTTGCAGTTCGTTGCCGAGCGACCAGAGAATGACAGAAGGACGGTTGCGGTCGCGTGTCACCCATTCAGGAATAAGTTCTGGCCAAATCTGCATGAAAGGACGGCGACCGCCCCAATATTCACGGTCGGACCACTTGTCGATAAGTTCATCGACAACGAGCAGACCAACACGGTCGGCAATCTTGCAGAAAGCCTCGGAATAGGGATTGTGGGAACAGCGGATAGCGTTGTAGCCGAAAGCTTTCAACTGACGCATGATGCGCTCTACGCCTTTGTCAAAGGCAGCTGCACCCAGTGCACCCATGTCGTGGTGGTTGGCTATGCCTGTGAGGAAAGTCTTCCGTCCGTTGAGCTTGAAGCCAAACTTGGGTGAATATTCGATGGTGCGCAGACCTATCTGGTCACTCACGCTGTCGATGGTCACTCCGCCTTCCTTCACGGTGGCTTCTACAGTATATAAATAAGGTGTGTCAATGTCCCAGAGGTGTGGTTGAGCCACAGTGATGAAAGGCATGGCCACTTCGATGGTGCGCAGGTTGGTGTGGTCGGGCATTCCGCAGGAGGTCTGTCCTACCACCTTGCCGTCAGCATCCTTCAGTGTGGCGTGAATGGTGAGGTCATGCTTTTGCCAGTTCAGCAGTTGCAGCTGTACCATCACGTCCCAGGGCTGGTTGGGGTTGGCAGAGTTTTGTGGATTGAGTGCGTTGGTCTTGAGCAGTTGCTGGTTAATCTGTGTGGGAAGTTCCATGCCAGTGGAGTGGGGAGCCGACTTGACGTAAAGTCCGTGGCGGCCAATGCGTGTCTGGTTGCTGACTTTGAGATAGACATCGCGAAAGATACCGCCACCCGTGTACCAACGGCTGCCATTGGCTGGCCCTGTGCTGGCCCAGACTGCCACGACATTGTCGGCATCATACTTCAGTTCCTTGCTGATGTCGGCTTCAAAGCCCACGTAACCATAGTCGGTGGAGGCGACCTTCTTGCCGTTGACATATACATCGCCAACGAAGATAATGCCGCCGAAGTCCAGTGTCACTCGCTTGCCGCGAAGTTTGGCTGGCACGCGGAAGGTCTTCCGATACCAACCTTCGCCCATTTCCTTGAAGCCACGTCCCTTGTAGTTCTTGTTGGCAGGGTCGCCTTCTACCCAAGGCATTTCAAACTGGAAGTCGTGAGGCAGGTCAATGCTGCGCCATTGGCTGTCGTCAAAGTTTGGCTTCTCTGCGCCTTCAGCTTTGCCCAGCTGGAATTTCCAGCCAAAGTTGAACAACTGCGATTGCTCATCTCGAAACTCACTCAGGGGCGTGTTTTCTTGTCTCTTGTCTTCCTTCCGTTCTTCATACTGTGCCATCAGCGGCAAAGCCATCAGGGTCGCAAACGAGAACGTGATAATTGTCTTTTTCATAGGTTGGTTATTAGGTGTTAGTTATTTGTGTGGTTCATTCATGTTCCTTTTTTTACAAAAACCATTTTAGCGCGGCAAACCACTTCGCCTGTGAAATGTTTCCGTATTTCCACCTGATAGGCATTTCTGTCAGCCTCTTCGTCCATGTACATGTCAAGCTGGTCACCAAAGTAGCTTTCCGTAATGTAGGCAATCTCAAATCGTTTTACTCGCTCTTCCTTGTGCTTTTCCAGGGGGAGTAGGTCAAGGATGTGTTCAATGTATCGAACAGAATTGACGTGCCCATTGATGTCGATGTCGGAATACTTGGCTGAAAAACTATAGACGGGTTCTGTGGCCATGACCTTCACACGCCCAGGTTTCTCGATGGGACACTCACGCTCTGTACAAATATAGTCATTGATGTGTCCCTCGTGCATGGTCACCAGATTCACTGGGCGACGGCTGTCCAAGTCTATCATGGCCCACACACTGCGGGCATAGCCAATAGCCTCTCCCTTGGCATTGTGTATCGAGAAGTTACGGTCTGTAAACAGGCTATACACAGCCTCCACCCACGTGTCGATGCTAAACTCATCATACTGCATAGGCAAACACTCAAACTCCATGGCCAGTCGCGAGAGCACCCACGTATAGTGATGTTCGTTCAGGTCTGTAATGCCAAAACCACGCTTGGCAGCGTGCATTCCTGCACAATTCAGCAGGTGGTTGCCCACAATGCTCAATGTCAGCCGTCCAGTACAATCTACATGGAATGGCTCGGCTAGAAACTTGTAACTGCCTATATTGTTTTTTGTCAAATCACAGCACTCCATTGCATTCGTCTCTTTTGTTCAGTGCAAAGTTAGCACAAAAAATATAGACAGCTTCATTTTTTTGCCACTTTTTGATGAAAAATAATGAAATACAGCCCATCTGCCATTGCTCCAACCCCATTTTTAACAAGAAAAACAAAGTCTAAGTTAAATAAACTTATTACTTTTGCAGTCGGAAACAAGAAAAAACAGAATGCAACAGCTCAACCTGCCTCCCTTCCAGGCAAACATCAAGATGATGGCCGGCACCATGAAAATCTTCGACACCCTGCGTCGAAAGTTTGTAGCCCTCACCCCTGAAGAGTGGGTTCGCCAGCACTTTATCCATTACCTCATCGACCACAAGGGCTACAGCCAGACTCTTATGGCCAACGAAGTAACCCTCACCCTCAACGGTATGACTCGCCGTTGCGACACCGTGCTCTATGCGCAGGAAGCTCTCCGTCCTCGCATGATTATCGAATACAAACGTCCCGACGTAGAAATCACCCAGCGTGTCTTCAACCAGATTTGTCGCTACAACATGGTGCTGCAAGTGGAATACCTCATTGTCAGCAACGGACTCCACCACTACTGTTGCCGACTTGATTATGAAAAAAACGGGTATGTCTTCTTGAACGACATACCCGCCTACACTGAAATCTGAGTGGTTTTGCGGTTTTACGGTTTTACGGTCGCTTCGCTTAAGGGTTTTACGGTTATATCACCGCATAACCGCATAACCGTCCAACCGTAAAACCGCAAAACCGCCTCCC